>JACRAL010000096.1 GCA_016213435.1 Bacteroidota bacterium | reverse complement strand
CAATACGTGGATCTTCAATGCTTTTAAAGTAGTTGTTGATTTGCATTTTTCTGCCAATCAACAAAACTATTAACCACACACAAACACATCCTGCATATTTCAATGAACTATAGACTGTTAATTTAATGCGTAAAACCTGTTCATTGCGGCAAGTTTATGTAAAATTAGTTTAACTTTGCTTAAACAATGTTTTTAGAAATGAACAAGGGTTTAAAAATAAACAGTTGCGCAATTATTCTTATGGCTGCGTTTGCTTTGTCCGGTTGTAAAAAATCCAATGATTATGTCCCGAATGTATATGTTGATATTTACCTCTACACTACCGATCCTGCTTTCTCACCGCTCAATGCGGTACCTGGCTATACTTATCTTTCCGGTGGTTCTAAGGGAATTATAGTCTACCGTAAATCTCAAACCGAATTCATGGCATACGATCGGCATTGCACCTACAAAGTCTCCGAAGGAAATGTTGTTGCTGTTGAGGTATCCGGATTAATAGCCAAAGATGCTGTCTGCGGTTCTAAATTTATACTCACGGATGGATCGGTATTGAGTGGTAGTTCTGCTTCTAATCCGCTAAAACGTTACCAAATATCATTTGACGGAACAGTGTTGCACATCTTTAATTAATTCTCCTTTTAAAATCTGTATTTATTTGCGAATAGTTGTTATTAGTACATTCGTAGAATCCTGATAGCCATCGGGACATATTTCGCAGTTTATGATTGTAGTAACAGGAGCCGCAGGATTTATAGGAAGTTGCTTGGTTGGCAGACTCAATCAGGAGGGTTATAAGGATATTGTTATTGTGGATGACTTTTCCCGTGCCGACAAAAAGAAAAATCTGGAAGAAAAAATATTTTCCAAAGAAGTTCACCGCGATATTTTTCCAGGATGGCTGCGTGAAAATCAACAATTGGTGCAATTTGTTTTTCACTTGGGAGCGAGAACCGATACAACCGAATTCGACAAAAAAATATTTGACCGCCTTAATCTGAACTTCTCGAAAAATGTGTGGCTCGTCTGCGCTGAATACGGAATCCCCATGGTATATGCCTCTTCTGCCGCAACCTATGGCGGAGGGGAATTGGGTTATGATGATGATCATTCACTTATTGAAAGACTTCATCCCTTGAATCCATACGGAGAATCAAAAAATGAGTTTGATAAATGGGTGCTGAAGCAAGAAAGTCAGCCCGGTTTATGGGCTGGACTAAAATTTTTTAATGTGTATGGTCCCAATGAATATCATAAAGGAAGAATGGCATCGGTGGTGCTTCATGCATTTCATCAAATAAAAGAAAATGGGAAGGTGAAATTGTTCCGCTCACATAATTCAAAATACAAAGATGGTGAGCAATTGCGCGATTTTATTTATGTAAAAGATGTAGCAGAGGTCTGCTTGTGGTTTTTACGCACGAGGAAACATTCAGGACTCTATAATCTTGGCTCTGGAAAAGCGAGAACATTTTGGGATTTGGCAAACAGTGTTATTGCATCTTCAGATAAAAAGGCCGTAATAGAATTCATCGATACCCCTGATGATATCCGCGATAAATACCAATACTTCACAGAAGCAAAAATGGAGAAGCTTAAAAGTATAGGATGCGATGTGAAGTTTCATGCGCTTGAAGATGGGGTCAGGGATTACGTGGAAAATTATTTGAAGCAAAATAAGTTTTACTGAATAATCCTGTTTTGTCCGATAGATTATCTCTACATTTGTTCGGACAATTTTCTAAATCGGTATCATTTAATTACTATGAAAAGGATATTATTAATCTCACTTCTCATTTTTTACTTTTCTCTTTTTACTTGGGGTTCTTACATTTTTATCCCCATGGATGAATCTCAGAAAAACCATCTGAAAGCGTATGGAATTACTTACTGGATTTTGAAACAAGGCGGAACTGCCCAGTGGCTTTTGAATTATAAAGGCGGAAGTTTTATGTTTACCTATACTTCTGATTTTGAAAAAGAGTGTGTGATACGAGGAATAACTTACCAGGTGATTGCAGATGTGCAGGGAAATTCCATTCTTGCGGAGATCGCAAGCCCCGAAGCAAATATGGACGCGGTGAAACTGGAAAAAGCTCCAAAAATTGCCGTATATTCTCCCAAGACTAAACAACCTTGGGACGATGCGGTTACGCTTGTTCTCAAATATGCGGAAATCCCATACGATGTTGTTTTTGATGAAGAAGTTATGTCTGAAAAATTGGTGAAATACGACTGGCTTCACCTGCATCATGAAGATTTTACGGGGCAATATGGAAAATTCTGGCAGTCGTATAGAGATAAGGCTTGGTATCAAGATCAAGTGAAAGAAGCTGAAAGCGATGCACGGAAACTTGGATTCGCAAAAGTTTCTCAGCTGAAACTTGCTGTGGCGAAAAAAATAAAAGATTTTGTTACAGGCGGTGGATTTATGTTTGCAATGTGTTCTGCTCCTGATTCTTACGACATCGCCCTTGCTGCCGAAGGAGTTGACATTTGCGAAAGTATGTTTGATGGCGATGGTACAACTCCAAATTATAATCACAAGCTTGATTATTCGAAAACGTTTGCATTTCGAAATTTCACATTAAGTACGAATCCGAGTGAATATGCCAAATCCAATATTGATACTTATTGGACACGACAACAAAAATATGGAGTAACTGAGGAGACAGACCTTTTTACTTTATTTGAGTTCTCGGCAAAATGGGATCCTGTTCCTACTATGCTCTGTCAGGATCATGAAAAAATAATTAAAGGATTTTGGGGACAAACCATTGCATTTGATAAATCATTTGTGAAACCCGAAGTGCTTATTATGGGAGAAGCAAAACAATTTAGCGAAGTGCGCTACTGTCACGGAGATTTCGGAAAAGGTTTCTGGACTTTTTACGGAGGTCATGATCCTGAAGATTACCAGCATCATGTGGGAGACCCTCCTACCGATTTGTCTCTTCATCCTAACTCGCCCGGTTATCGTCTCATTCTGAACAATGTCCTCTTTCCGGCTGCAAAGAAGAAAAAGCAGAAGACGTAAGACGCCAAACATCAAATAAATTCAAACCACTCTACTGGTTAAATATTGAGGTCAATGATGTTGAAAGCCCAATTCTAAATCCCATAGATTGGTAATGGAAATTATTATACGAAGTAACAATCTCGAATTTAAACAAACGAAAAATTTTATCGACTCCATAACTCAACTCTATATAATTGTTTGAAGATGGAGTGTATAGGTAGTTGAATAACAAATCTTCTTTCAGTCCTGCCATTCTTGGTAAAATAAATTGTGTTATCAATAGCTTGCGCGGCTGAAAATCTACTGATCCCTCTGCAAAATATTTACTTGTAGAGTATTTGTAATAGTCGAGCAAACGGAATTTATTGTCAAATGGTTGTAGTATAGTTCTGTTTCCCATAAAATGTTGAAAGTCCATAAAGAACATCTTATTTCTGTTTATAAAATCTCCGAAATTAATTTTAGTATTTAATATTCCCCGAATGCCTATGTTGTATTTATAAGAAGCGCCAAGTTCAATAAGGTCAAAATCAACATTGCTGTTTAATATATCTTTCCATCCTTTTTTATAATTAATTGTGATTTCTGGTGATGACCCCTGAATTTCATGTTTGATGCCATTTCTGATATCATATTTCTTTCCTAAATAATATTTTAAAGAAAGTTGTGTAATGAATGCTTTATTTGTGGTAAAATCTGTTGAGCTAACTTCACTATTTATGGGGGAGTTGGGTGTAATATATTTTCTTCTCGAACGGAAAGCAGGACTAGCTGTTGGAGAGTTGCTTAACATAAATCGATTAGATACTTCTCCGTTTACTTTAAAATACAACTGATCTGAAATTTTTTGTGCAAGTCCAAATCTATAATATTCTTTTTCATATATTTTCATGAAATTATATCCCCACCAATATGCCACTATAGTATTTAGTCCTTCGCCAATAGGATTATTGGCATTAAACTGATTTATATCTTTTCCTCCTTCTAAGAAGATACTTCCGGACGTTTTGTCTTTTCCATATATATAAGAGGCCATTCCTTTTCCGGTAAAATAATTTCTTGCCATTGAATACCTTATGGAAGGATCAATGGTTAGTATGTTTTTATTCTTTATTTTTTTTGTATAGACAAGGTGTGATTTAAAAACAGACCCTTCCACAGTATTAAAGCTTCCATTTAAATACACCCAATTTATTTTACTCGTAGAATCAATTTTATATTGAATACTATTTAAAAGCATTTTAGTGGACGATTGTACCGTAGAATCCATTTTGTGTTTTTGGGTGCTAATACTCTTAATCAAACTGTCTTTTCTCTCGTAGCTTTTAACTTCTTTTTCTGTGAGTGGGATTGTTCTTTGTTGTATCCAATAACAACTATCTTTTTTATATGCCATTGAATCTACCTCGATAGTTGAATTTGATACAACTTCTGGCTCCTTCTCTTTTTTTGTTTCTGATTTTTCGTATAGTTTCATGATCTTTGCCATATCTTTTCTGGTGAACTTCTTTTCACTTTTTAAAAGTGTTTCTATGTCCTTTTCATTGTTGGATTTTATAATGGTAGTTTCCTTTATTTTTTCTTTTTCTGTTTTTTCGTCTATAATTTCTGATGGTAATTGAAGAGTAGTATTCAATTTTATTCTATAATTATTTATTGATGCCTGATATTTCAAATCAAATCCAAATCCATAAATAGTTCCATAAACAGTATATATCTGGATTAATGGCATCCATATTTTATCCTGAACCTCCGTATAATTTTGTGTAACAATAGTTGTTATCCCTTCCTGCATAGTTACCAGTTGAAGACTTTGAATACACCAAAGATTATCAACAATATAAATAGTTCCTTCAAATACATTGTCGCCTTTTGACCTTGGTGTAACTCGAATTTTGTTGATCTGATAATTGCCATCATAAAATGAACCTTCCAATTTAAATGAGTAATAAGCAAAAGCTCTTGGGGATAACGGTGAAACACTTCCGTTAATCATCGGTTCGTAAAAACTGCCGTTTATAAATTGAATCGGAATTGGAATTTGAAAGGGCATATTGGATGTGCCTGCTATAACTTTTTGCTTATAAATATTTGGTTGTTTGAAATTTAATTCGCTTATATTTTCGATTAGAAATATTTTATTTGTGTCAATTTCTTTTTTATCAGAATCACTCATCAATTTACGCATTAACCATGGAATCTGACTTAATCTTGCAGCTCCTTTGATATACGAATTTGCGGAATATTCCTGAATCTGGTATTTATAGAATTTAGCCATAGAAATCGCCTTACGCATGATGGCATAGGCAGGGTCTTCATTATTTAATTTTATTTGAACTTCTCCAAGCGTGTAGACAGTAGAGTTTAATAATATATTTATGTCCACCCATTGATTTAGAACTATAATTGTTTTTCTTTCCGTTTGGTACCCTAGGCATTGAATAATCAGCTCATACTCTCCTGGTGCCAATTTGATTTCAAATCTTCCATCTAAATTGCTTGATGTGCTGGCATTAATAGTTTTAATAAATATCCCAGCGTAAGGCAAAGCTTCCCCTTTGTCAGATAATGTACTGCCTCTAATGCCACTTGTTTGCGCTATTACACAACCATGTGTTAATAGAATGGTAATGATGAAAGCGAATATTATTTTCATTTGATACGTTGGCAGTTGTAGTCTAAACAGGTACGAATATCAACGATTCGTATTCAGATAATTGGATTTCATGGGCTTTTAATCGTAGAACATCCACCTGACCCCAATCTTAAAACTTCTGTCAGGTGCAGGCATATGAGGAGCGAGATAGTAAGTTCCCATCAGTCCGGAGTTCAGGTGTTCTGATTTAAAGAAAATATTTGCGCGTTTTACTTTCATGTTTAAGAAAAAATCAATGAACGGGTAGTTTCCAATTTTATTTTCATTTTGAAAATAATATAGTCCGAGGGCAGGCATGTATGCATCCGCATAGTAAGAGGTATAAAAAGAAACATCAAATCCTATCTGGACATTCATTACTTTATGGAACCATTTGTCCTCGTAGTAAAGAGAATGATTGCTTACAAACTGCGGAAGATGAATCACATTTTTAGATGCATGCTGCCAGATAATCTTATTATTGAAATGAAAATGCTTCAAATGAAAATTCTTTTGGAGGAGCATGGAGCTAATAAATACGGTGTCGTTAAATTGACGAGGAGAAAATGTGCTGTCGAAATACACATAACCAGAAACTTGCTTAGATTCAATTCCAATTATAAAGTCATATTTTAAATTTCTATAGCTTGCCTTTCCATTAATTCCTGACGTGTTATTGAAAGAATTTCTCCACAAAAAATGGTTGGATGAATAGGATGAGAACAAAAACGGTGTTGAGTGAGAATATATTTCATATTGAAGCGAAAAGATATTGTCTTTTTTGCCAGAACCCTTCCATGTGAGATAGTCACTAAGATCTAAATAAAAACGATATTCATTCTGCCTGTTTTCTTGTGGAATATAGTTTCCTCCAAATCGCCAATAAGATTGCTTTTCAGAACGGGTCTTGCTGATTTCTATATGAATAATGTTGTCTTTTATTTGAGCATCTGTTGCCAGTATTGAGTTGGTTTTATACTGAATAAGATGTGATCTTTTTTGGTCAAAAGAAAGTTCTGCTGTTATAGCTCTTGATAAAGTACTTTTCCATGAAACACTGTTCTGAAGCGTAAAAATGTGTGTGGAGTCATGGGTTTTTATGCTGTCAAAATAAATATTCTCATAATAACCGTAGTCGGGAGAATTTTCGGAATACATGAACCAGTTGTCTTTAGCGTTGATAGAGTAGGAGAGGGAGTGTTTCGGAAGCATACGGGAAGATATGATCGAATCTCCCTTCATTTTGTTTTCTTTTTCCCCGAAGTAGAGAGATTGCTTTACATAAACTTCTCTGCCGCCTCTTTTTGTTTTGGCATCCGGCAATTTTACAGGAAGAAGTTTTTTATCCACCAGAAGGTTTTCTTCAAAGTACAGATCATTGGTAACACCTCCGTTCTCCTCTGTTTTGATTGAACTGACAATGCCGTTTGCTAAAAGGGAGTAGTGGTTGTTTTTAGAAGTATAGTTGGTGGACAAAGAAATATTATTATCGCTGCAGTTTTGCTTCAAGTAAAATCCATCGCTTCGAATACGTAGCATATTAAGAGAAATGTTCCATTGCTTTGTGATGTTTTGCGTGTGAAGCAATCGGGAAAACTGCTCTTTTTTCATCCAGAATACAACATTTACTTCTGTAAAAGGCGTACGGGTGTGATAATATTTTATTTCATCTTTCTGGTAGCCGAATAAATTCAGGAAATCAAATCCGCTTTGGAAGCCAATATCAGAAGAAGATTCAAACAACAATTTCCTGTTTGCCAAACCTAAGCCATATGGAAAATTATTTAGAAAATACTTTTGAACTCCATCAAGTGAAGTATCAATGGATGTGTAAGAAGGTGCGGATAAGGAGAAGTCTCTTTCCTCCCAATATTGTATAGCCGGAGATGTAGTGATTGATTTTGAAGAATCAGTCATTTGGGCAGAAAGAATGGAGGACAGGGAAACAAATGCAGATATGAGTAAATGCTTTTTCAATTCTAAAATTTTCAGTAAAAGTAAAAAACTCCTGCAATGTTTTGGTGGTACTCTTACTTCGATTCGTTCTCAAACATTGTCTCTGTGATAGGATCATTATCCTTAAAGAAATATACTCCTCCCCAGTTATGCGTTACACGGGTGTAAACTCCCGCGTAATCATCCTTGATAACTACTCTGCGAAGAATGGTTTTGTTGCCCTCCACATGTTCTTCCTCTGTAACACCGGCAGGATATTTTGAGCGGAGTTCCGATACGTATAGTTTCCTTCTTTCTTCTGCCGAAAGAGGAGGAGGATCTTTTTCTTTTTTCACGTTCTGAACTACCTGTGCGTTGTTAAGGATCTCTGTAATCTGTTTCAGTCTGTCCTTAGGATATTTTTCAGAAGGTTTATAGCTCAGCGCTTCTTCATAAGCTGGCTTGGCTGTGTAATAATCCTTTCTTCCGAAGGCGTTATCGCCTTTCGAAATTGCCAAAGTATATTTCTGTTGCAGATCTTTATCTGCCTGTGCCTGTCCTCTGGCTTTTTCTATCTGGGTTATTTCCGCAAGTTTGTCTTTTGGATGTTGTTCATTCGGCTTATAGGTGAGGGCTTCGTTATAGGAGGCTTTTGCATTTGCAAAATTATTTTCCTTGAATGCCATATCAGCTCTTGCCACTGCGATGAGATAATTATCCTCAATCTCCTTTCCTGCGTTTTGCTTATCGGCTTGGGCTTTCAGCAATTTATCGATCTCAGCAAGTTTATCTTTCGGAAATTGCTCGGAGGGTTTTATGTCCGATGCTTCCTGGTAATCTTTTCTTGCGCTTGCATAATCCTTGGCGCCAAAATCTTTGATGCCGCGCACAAGTGCATCATTATATTTTTTGTTTTGATCCTGTGCTGAAAGATTTTTTATCAGAACGTCTATATTGACAATTTTCTGCTTGGGATATTGTTCAGCCGGTTTTATTTCTGATGCTTCGGTGTAAGATGTTTTTGCAGTTGCATAATCTTGAGAGTTAAAGGCATTATCTGCTTTAAGAATGGCGGCATTATATTTATCGTCAATTTCCTTTTGTTTCGATGCATTTGCAGCATTTGCTAACAGTTTATCTATCTCTGCCAGTTTTGTTCTAGGATAGGACTCTGATGATTTTATTCCGGATGCTTCGGTGTAAGATGTTTTTGCAGAAGGATAATCTTTTGTGGCGAAGGCATTATCTGCTTTTGCAATGGCAGCTTTGTATTTTTCATCCGTTTCTTTTTGCGATGAAGCCGCAGCAAGCAATTCATCTATTTCTGTAATTTTTGTTTTAGGATACTGTTCTGCCGGTTTTACTCCGAGCGCATTATTGTATTCCGATTTTGCGTTAGCATAATCCTTAGTAGCAAAAGATTTATCTGCTTTTGCAACAGCATCTTTATATTGCTGATCTTTTTCAGCAGCCGATTTTTGTGAAGCAATTTCTGCAAGCAGTTTGTCTATCTCTGAAATTTTCTGTTTAGGATATGCTTCAGATGATTTTAACGAAGAAGCATCGGAGTAAGAACTTCTTGCCGATGTGTAATTCTTCTGAATGAAGAAGTTGTCGCCTTTCGCAATCATATCCTTGTACTGCTTGTCCAGTTCTCCTGCTTTCGACATTTCAGCAAGCAGCTTGTCAATCTCAGCGATTTTTGTTTTAGGATACTGTTCCGCAGTTTTTATTGCCGATGCCTGTGTGTACGAGCTTTTTGCACCTGCATAATCTTTTGCTGTAAATGCGGCATCGGCTTTTGTGATCAGATCTTTGTATTGCTGTTCTTTCTGCTTATCTGCCTCTGTCTTCTTGCGCAGTTCGTCTGCCGCAGCAATCAGTTTATCTATCTCCGCCAGTTTTGTTTTTGGATAGGCTTCCGATGGTTTTACTCCCGATGCTTCGGTGTATCCTGTCTTTGCAGTAGTGTAATCTTTTGTGTTGAAAGCATTATCACCTTTTGTAATTGCTGCTTTATACTTATCGTCAGTTTCTTTTTGCTTGCCTGCATCTGCCAGAAGTTTATCTATCTCCGTAAGTTTTGATTTTGGATAGGCCTCCGATGGTTTTATTCCTGATGCTTCGGTGTATCCTGTTTTTGCTGTCGTGTAATCTTTTTTGTCGAAAGCCCCGTCAGCTTTTGCAATTGCTGCTTTGTATTTATCGTCAATTTCTTTTTGTTTCGAAGCATTTGCGGCATCGGCAATCAATTTGTCTATTTCGGTAAGTTTTGTTTTTGGATATTGTTCGGTTGGTTTTATTCCCGAAGCTTCAGTGTAGCCTGCTTTTGCAGCAGCATAATCCTTGCTGCCAAATGCTCCATCCGCTTTTGTAATTGCAGCTTTGTATTTATCATCAATTTCTTTTTGTTTAGATGCATTCGCAGCATCAGCAATCAGTTTATCTATCTCAGTCAGTTTTTGTTTTGGGTAGGATTCTGCCGGTTTTATTCCCGAAGCTTCGGTGTATCCTGTTTTTGCAGCAGTGTAATCTTTTTTGACAAAAGCTCCGTCAGCTTTTGCAATTGCAGCTTTGTACTTATCATCAATTTCTTTTTGCTTGTTCGCATTAGCAAGGAGTTTGTCTATATCCGACAGTTTTTGTTTTGGATATGCTTCCGCAGGTTTTAGTGCTGACGCTTCAGTGTATCCTGTTTTTGCATTTGCATAATCTGTGCTGTTAAATGCTTTATCCGCTTTCTCAATAGCTGCTTTGTATTTTTTATCTAACTCCATCTGCTTCTGGGCTTCCAGAGCAGCAGCCTTCGCTTTTTCTGCCATTTCTTTTTCTGACTGTTTTTGCAGATCAGCAAGTTCGGATAGCTTTGCCTGTACCGCATCGGTATATCTCTGATCGTAGTTGAAATTGTTTTCAGAAGGAATATACTGATAAATGGCAATGGGCTGGCTGAGGATCGCCTCCACGCGTTTTGATATTTCAGGAGCTTTAGGCATTTCGAAAAGCGTTACATCTGGCTGAAATGGGTTGAAGTTGCCTGCATCTGCACGATCGGCAGGAACATTGGCAGTATTTATCTTAAACTTTTTTGTAATGAATCCCGGTTTGGTGATGGAGATGATGTATTCAGCATTAGGGGCAAGTTCAAAGCTGAATTTTCCGTTAGAAGTGGTGACGACCTGCTGTAACTGTGTGCCATTCTTAAAAAGAGTAACAACAGAGCCTGCTAATTTATCACTGCCTGAAAATACTTTTCCGTCAACCGGCATTATCCATGCCTGGGCATGCAAGGCAGATGGCAATAAAATAAAAAATGCCACACACATTCCAACAATAGAAGAAAATATCCTTAAGGTATTTGTAATTCGCTTCATTCTTAATTCGTATGGTGCAAATGTCGTGAAATTTATTTGACCAAGAATATTTTTCTTCGTTGTAATTAATTTTTATATACATTTGCCACCCAAATCACTAAATAGTTAAAAATGCTAATTGTACCTGTTAAAGAAGGAGAAGGCGTAGAAAAATCGCTGAAGAAACTTAAAAAGAAATTTGAAAAGACGGGAGTCCTTCGCGAATTGCGCAAGCGTCAGGTTTTTACGAAGCCCTCAGTTGTACGAAGAGAAACCATTAAGCGTGCCAAGTACAAGCAGCGTCTTATTGAGGCAGAAATTTAATCGAATGAATTCCTCGCAGCTCTGCTGCGGGGTGGCTGTTAGTGTTTAGTATCTTTGTTGTGTGAGTGAGCATATATATAAGCGACACAATAAAAATTTATTGTTGTATCATTTGGTTTGTCCTATAAAGT
>JACRAL010000094.1 GCA_016213435.1 Bacteroidota bacterium | reverse complement strand
TAACTGATAAGATGGTAGAACAATATCTTGAGCATCATCGCAAACCATCGAATGCAGATACTGATAATATTATATTGGAGTAAGAATTTCATTCTTTGTCTTTTCAAACCTCTGCACTTCCAGTGCAGAGTGGTTTAGTTACTATAACATTATACCAGAAGCCAACTGCAACTACATCAGGTAACATAACCATCTTTCAGGGACAAAGCACAATTCTTAACGCAAACGGAGGAGCAGATTATTTATGGAGCAATGGAGAAACAAACTCTGCAATTTCGGTTACTCCTTCTGAAACAAAGGAGTATTGTGTTACTGTGACAAACACAAGTAATTGCACAGATGTTATATGTGCAACCGTAACGGTAGAATCTCCCTGCGATACAGCAGGCACTTTCTTTTTTCCTACTGCTTTTTCTCCCAACGGTGATGGAGAAAATGATTACCTCAGGATTTACTACGGCAATATGAGTTGCATAAAATCTTTACACTTAAGGTGTTAAGAGTTAGTTGTTATAGTACACACTTTTTGAAAGGTCTAAATGGATTCCTTCTTACCCCATATCCAGGTATAAGTTTAGGTTATAGTTTTTAGTATTGATATAAGGCAATTGCAATTACCATTTTAATCAAAATATTTTATTATCCAGTTCGTTCAAGTGAAATGGAAGCCCAAAATATTCAAATCACTAGTCATGCTCGTAAACGAGCAGCACAAAGAGGCATTTCAATTGATATGATAGTGGCTGCAATTAATTATGGTCAATTAATCTACAAACAGGGATTGCGATACTATATATGTTTAGAGAAAAACATTTTGGGAATTCTCCCGCCATCCTTAATTGATCATTATAAAAACACTGTAATAATATTAAGCACAGAGAATGAGCTTATAACTTGCTATAAAAATGAGAATGCCCTTTCTAAGATTAAGAGAAAAGCAAAAAGAGTTCATTAGAAATAATGTAAATAACACAAGGACACCTTCATAAATACACGTTTATCGTGTTTTAAAGGCGATAAATCCCCGTAGCATATAGTAGCGTAGAAGTTCCTGAAATCCGTAAACTTTTTTTAAGTTTTTTGTGGAGATCGTTGAAAACGATGAGAAACGGCTTTTCGCTCGACCGGATTCTGTACCATTTGGATATAAAAAGGAAGAACTCCGTGAGAATCACGAAGTTCCAAAATGAATGTGTAGCCCATAGGGGAATCGAACCCCTGTTTCCAGGATGAAAACCTGGCGTCCTAACCCCTAGACGAATGGGCCATGTTAGTTTTAAGGTTAAAAATTAAAATAGAATAAAAGACAAAGAACATTTTGGGGGTGCAAATGTAAATTTTTTTCCTTATTAATAGCTTTTTTTTAATCTCTCTCAATTATCATAACCCCCATTACCTCCTGAATTAAACTCAGCTCAAATCTCGCTTTTTTATTATCTCTTAATTCAAATTATATCTCCAAGACTTAGTGTATAAGTGACCACTTACTACAAAAGCCCTACCACATACTAAATTGTATACTCCTTTCTTTCCACTCCATCGTAATATAGACAAGAAATACATCTAAACTTTACACCATGAAACACAAATCAGATAACCAGGTTGAAGTGACCAACTTCATTATCTTCTTTTGCATTTGGGTATTCATAATATTTCTCGCAACAAGTATATTTGGATAAAACCGTGAGTTATTTTATCCCTTGCTATAGTTAGAGAAATAAGTGAAAGACAATTGTCGGAAATTTTAGAAGAAACTGGTATTATATAGATGTTTCACGATCTTAAAATTTATATTACTACCCCTCAAAGTTAGATCCTGCAAATTATATCGGTATGGATTTTCATATAAGAGGCGAAGAAGATATTAACAGAATTATGTTTCTGTGAAGAATTATTTATAACCAATATTTGGGTTTTCACGTCTTAATTAACAATATTTGTAATTAAATAAATAATCTTTATGGACCGCAATGAATTCCTTCCATACAATGACACGCCATGTAAATTCAAACTGCGAGGAGGCAAAGAAGTTTTCGGAGTTGTTTGGGAAAACAGCTATGGCGACAGATTGATGCATTATTTTTCTACCGCGGCTGATAGAATGCGTTACAAAATTGCCGAACAGATTAATGACCGCATGACCTGTGAGCAGCTGAAAACGCCCGTTGAACTGGAGGACATCGTTCTCGCAGAACCATTGCTCTGATCTTATCAGTCCAATCATTTTTCCTATGAAAAATGGAAATACCCTGCAAAAGAAGGTCTTTCATAGGGGAAATAGCGATTTCTCCTATGAAAATTTTTACACAAATGTGTTTTGTACCTTTAAATGCTTTATATTCGCTATGAAGATGACAACTAAGTCATTCTTTAAAAACAAAAACATAACACAATGGCAACAAAAGCAAAAAGAAAACCAAGCGCAGCATTCATGGCTCCGCTTACTCCAAGTGCATCACTTGCAGCAGTAACAGGATCAAAAGCTCTTCCACGTACTGAAGTTGCAAAAAAACTTTGGGCTTACATCAAGAAGAACAAACTTCAAGACAGTAAGAACAGACGTCAGATCAATGCTGACGACACGTTGAAAGCTGTTTTTGGTGGAAAGAAGAGCGTGAACATGTTCGAAATGACTGCTCTCGTTTCTAAGCACCTGAAGAAGTAAGTTTTAAATTTATTGAATGAAGGCGGGTTAAGAAATTAATCCGCCTTTTTTTGTTACGAAAGCAAGAATGCAAAAACTTAAAATATCATGGGTTCTTACGCGAACTATTTGACAATATGAATCCAAGATGCTTTATCGCAGCATCGCACATCTTATTTTTTTCCCACAACCAATTCGATCATGTCTTCTTTCTTCCAATACTTATTGGCAAGTTCCATTAATTTTCCAGAGCTGATGCTGCGGATGGTTTCAACATATCGTTCATAATAATCATAGCCGAGATTGTTGAAATGAATTCCTTTGAAGCGGTCGGCAAGAGCGAAAGGACCGTCAATGCTGCGGAGAAAAGTGCCGAGCATGTAATTGCGCACCAGCGCTAATTCACTATCAGAAACTTTTTCTGTTTGAATTTTATTTAATTCAAAATAAATTTCTTTCACAGCATCTTTCGTTACATCTGCACCTACTTCCGTGGAGATGGTGAAATACCCTGCATGACTGAGCGACACCATTCCAGAACCAATTCCGTAAGTGTACCCTTTATCCTCACGTATGTTCGCCATCAGGCGCGATCCGAAGTATCCTCCGAAAATTGTATTCAGCACCAACATAGCTGGATAGTCAGGGTGTTCTTTTGTAAAAAGAATTTTCCCGATTCGGATAGCTGATTGCAGGGCGTCTTTCTTTTCTACAAGATGGGTCCCTCCTTTTTTCTCCCCTTCTCCGTTTCCCCATTTCTTTGAATCAGAGGTGGAGAGAAACGGAGAAGCGGGGGTGCTCCCAAAATATTTTTCAATAAATTTTAATGTAGCATCCGTTACATTTCCTGATGCAACAATGATCGTATCTTTTGCAGTATAAGATTTTTTATAGAAGTCAAATGCATCTTGTCTTTTCAGTTCATCAAAATCTTTCTCTGAAACATTGTGTCCGTAAGGATGTTCATTGCCAAATAAAAGTTCAGCAAACTTTTTACGCGAAACAACACTTACTTTTTTTTCATTGACAATGAACGCCTGTTTTTTATTCCATAGGTAAACATCCCATTCGCTCTGAGAAAAAACAGAATCATTAATTATTTCTTTAACCACCGGAAGTACACTGGGCAAATGCTTGTTCATGGAATAAATTGCCACCGATGCATAATCATGGGTGATGTTTGTTTCCAGAAAAGCTCCATAGTAATCAACTGTTTCGGCAATTTCTTTTGAGGAACGCTTGGAGGTTCCTTCCTGCAACATCGCACTTGCTGCAGAACCAACCAAAGGTGACGGTTGTTGCCACATTCCCGCAGGGAAAAGTAATTCGATCTTAACCAGATCCTGTGTGCCTGCATTAATATGATAAACAGGAATATTATTTTTCAGCCGAAATTCAGAAGCGCGGATTATTTCCGCTTGCTTTATTTCGTTAATCTTAGGACTATGTTTTCTGTCAATTACTTCCATAATGTTTTTAATTAATTCTTCGCCAAATAATACAATGTCGAGCAATTCTCCTTTCTAAAAATTTGTTTTGCCTGTTGCTGCATCTGATCCGTGGTAACGGCAAGATATTTTTCCGCTTCTTTGTTTACTTGGTCCGCATCCCCCAATAATTCGGCAATGGCAAAGTTCAGCGCTTTGTTCATTATGTTCATTTCAGAAAACTCCAGAGTAGCTTCTATTTTGTTCTGAACTTTCTGCAATTCTTTTTCCTGAACTTTTTCTGTTTTCAGTTTATCCAATTCTTCAGCAATGGCTTTTTCGGCCTGCTCCAATGTAAATCCATCCAGCACTTTTCCGCTTATTACAAACATTCCTTTGTCCATGCTGTCATCGGCATAGGCGCTGAGCTCAGAAAACATTTTTTTATTCTTAACAAGTTCGTTGTAAAGGCGGGATGAATTTCCATCAGAGAGAATATCCGAAAGCAAATCCACCACATAAAATTCCTTGTCCTTGCGCGAGCACATGCGGTACGTTTGATAAATGGCATTGAAGGGAACTTCACGTTCCACAGTAAGCGAACGGAATTCTTTTTGCTCCGGTTCCACTGGCAGATTGCGTTTGTTATCCGGTCCTTTCGGTATCGGTGCAAACCATTTTTCTGCAAGGCGTTTCACTTCATCTAATGAAGTATTTCCCGCCAGCACCATGATGGCGTTATTCGGACAATAAAACTTTTTGAAGAATGCTTTTACATCTTCCATTTTGGCTTCGGCAATATGAGAAATATCTTTGCCAATGGTATCCCACAAATACGGATGCGCTTTGTAAACCATAGGGCGCAGCAGCAGCCAAATATCTCCGTAAGGCTGATTCAAATAGCGCTGCTTGAATTCTTCTATCACCACGTTGCGCTGCACTTCAAAACTTTTTTCGGAAAATGCAAGAGAAAGCATGCGGTCGCTCTCCAGCCAAAAAGCGGTTTCAAGGTTAGCGGTCGGAACAGTTAGATAGTAATTCGTTATATCGTTTGAAGTAAATGCATTGTTCTCACCCCCTACCCGCTGCAGCGGTTCATCGTAGTTAGGAATGTTCACACTTCCTCCAAACATCAGATGTTCGAACAAATGCGCAAAGCCGGTGCGGTTGGAATCTTCATCGCGTGCACCTACATCGTATAAAATGTTCATGCATACCAGCGGAGTGGAGCGATCTTCGTGATAGATTACACGCAAGCCGTTATCGAGGGTAAATTTTTGAAATTGTAACATAGCTACCTCCCCCCAACCCTTTCCAGAAGGAGAGGGGGTAGGGATTTTTTTTCACAAAGGTCGTATAAATAAATTAACTTTGAAACAGAAATCTATTGAAAACTAATTCCCTCCCTAAAGGGGAAGGTCAAGGAGGGGGCTCTATGTCAGTTACAGACGATTTTAAAAACGTTTTTACCAAAAGCGGTAACGGATTGATGCGGATCATTCTCATCAATGTTATCCTTTTTCTTGTTGTAAATATTACTGATCAGGCGATGCGGTTTTCAGGAAGCGCTTATTCGCTGATTGATTGGCTTGCGCTTCCGGGAGATGCTGTACTTGCTCTCACCCATGGCTGGACTTTTATAACCTATATGTTTTTGCACGAAGGGCTGATGCATATTTTATTCAATATGCTTTGGCTTTACTGGCTTGGGAAAATTTTTGTGGAATATGTAGGAAGCAAACGACTGGTTGCGGTTTATCTCCTCGGGGGAATCAGCGGAGGCATTCTTTTTACGCTTATGTCCATGCTATTTCCTTCTTATTTTGGAAATACATTATTGCTTGGCGCTTCGGCAGGAGTAATGGCGGTTGTGATCGCCACCGCAATTCTTCTTCCCGAATATGTAATTCATCTTATGTTCTTCGGTGGCGTGCGCCTGAAATATCTTGCACTTGCTTCGTTTATCCTGACAAGTCTTCTCGATTTTTCACAAAATACAGGTGGAAAGATCTCACACATTGGTGGCGCATTGTTTGGAATGATATTTATGCTTCAATACAAAAACGGGAACGATGTTACAAAACCCGTAACTGCTTTGTTTGATTGGATATTGGCTTTGTCCACAAGAAAACCGAAAATAAAAGTGAGTTATAGCAGAAAAGTAAGCGATGAAGAATACAATATAACTCAAAAAGCAAAACAACAGAAAATTGATTCAATACTTGACAAGATTTCAAAATCAGGTTACGAAGCGCTGACAAAAGAGGAAAAAGATTTTTTATTTAAAGCGAGTGGGAAGAAATAAGACACTCCCCCAACGAACTACTACGCCCGGAACCTTCAGTTTTCCTTCAGGGTGGGAGATAATTACAACAAGTCCTCTCGGAAGAAGAGGATGTAGGAGAGGCATATGAAAAAATTAAAAATTATATTTTGCACCTTGATCCGGATTATTTATTTTATTTCTTTGGCCGCATTACTTCTTTCATACCTCTCGCCTTATGCAAATCCCAAAAACTTCTGGCTTTTCTCGTTCTTCGGATTGGCTTACCCATTTATTCTTCTTGTAAATATTTTATTTCTTATCTGGTGGGTCATACGATGGAAAAAATTGTATTGGCTCTCGCTCGTTTGCATTCTTACAGGATGGATGAACATGAAAAATCTTTTTCATTTCGGTGGAGGCATCGAAACAAAAGGAGGCATCAAAGTGCTGTCGTATAATGTCCGGAATTTTGATTTGTATAATTGGTCGCACAACAAAAACACCAAGAGTAAAATCTTTTCTTTTCTAAAAGACGAGTCTGCCGATATTGTGTGCCTTCAGGAATTCTTTCAGGGAGACAGTGGATATTTTGAAACGCTGGATACATTGATAGAACTCACTCAATCAGTTGACCATCATATTAAGTACACACTCACTCGCAGAAAAACTGATCATTGGGGCATTGCCACATTCAGCAAATACCCCATCGTATTAAAAGGAAAAGTTCCGTTCACATATAAAAGCAACAACATTTGTATTTTTTCTGATCTGAAAATCGGCAATGATACGGTGCGTGTGTACAACATGCATCTTCAATCCATTAGTTTTGGATATACAGATTATAAATTTATTGAAGCACTGAAAGAAAATAACGATACACTCGATGTGGATGATATTGAGATTGCGTCAAAAAATATTCTCAGACGGATCAAACGCGCCTTCATTAAACGCTCCACCCAGATAGAAAAAATTCTTGCACATATGAATGCTTGTAAATATCCTGTAATCATCTGTGGAGATTTCAATGACACACCGTTTTCCTATACCTATCATTCCTTTGCAGAAAAATACAAAGACTCTTTTATGGAAAGCGGAAACGGTATGGGCAATACCTACCTTGGAGCGATGCCTTCTTACAGGATCGATTATATTTTTCATTCCAGAGAGTTTATTTCATCCAGCTTTGAGGTTTTGCCTGAGGAATTATCGGATCATTATCCTGTTAGCACTGTAATTATTCCTCAGTCTAAAAGTGAAATGAGCTATTATAATGATGTAAATTGAAATAACATACACTTTCTTCCCGATAGGAAATAACAATCACGACAACGAGAACCGGATACTTATTCCCCCGTTAGAATTGGATGTTTTAAAGCTGGTTGAAATTCTTGGATTGGTAAATACCCGATCGTAAAACAAGCGCGCGGTAATGCGCTGTGTGATCATATAATCAGCAGAAGTTTTTAATGAAAATATTTTTTGTCCGGATGTGGGCTGAGTTACTCCTTCCACCACTTTGCGTATTACTGTAAGATTTTGTTTGATCGAAAAATCTGCTTTCAAAACCAAGTCGCTCTTGATCGGTTTCGCACTTTTCTTTCTGCTGAATGGATTTTTCAGTTCCAGATTTTTCCACCGGTACCCTGTTCCGGTCACAAATTCCTTTCCGTCAATTTCTGTAAGCTGGTTGTTGGCAAAACTCAGAGAAAGGTTCCGGTCTTTTTTTATTTCAAAATTAAATTGCCAGCCGCTCTGCATCGTTAAGTCAACTTTTATCAGCGGGGAAAATTGCTCCGCAATGGAAATAGAATTCATCTGCTCGTAAAAAATATAATTATTGTTTTCATCAAAAGTTGTTGGCTTTCCATCTTTTCCAATAGACGATTTCAAATTATTTGTGTATGAAAAACTATAGGACGAACGATAGGCATGACTGAGCGTGACTGTTTTGAAAACTTTCTTCAGTGGTTTTATTTTCGACAGTCCATCGTATGTTACGCGCCAATTGGGCAAAGGCATTTTCGGAAATGTTTGGAGTGAAGATTTATGCGGATCCTGTCCGGAATAAGCAGAGAGGAAAGAAAACATCATCGTTTGCTGTGAGGTCTCTCCGTACCCTGTATGATAGGTTCTATTATCTAAACCCGTATAAGTCCCATGATCTCCGTAACGGTTTGACAACTGCTCAGATATGAGCGATCTGTTTTTTAAAAAACGAGTAAATGCATCGGAAGAAAAACCATTATTCACATTTACTTTTTCAAAAGCCGATCCCCATGATATAAACGACATACTGAAGTTCCCTGTTTCGGTGGGAGATTGGTGCTGATAGTTGAATATGCCTGTATTGGTATCTTGTGCCCACCGGAAAAATTCACTGTAGTTTTGTGTTTTATTCTTATTCGCTGTAAGTTCAATTTTAAAACTTGGCATAGGTTCAATGCTCGCCCTAGCAGTAATGTTTTGTGTTTTTGTTTTTGTATAGGGCGTGTTCAGCAATGGCTGTTGTACAAGCCACTTATTATTTGCCGCATAATCGGTGAACTCAGGAGTTGTATTTCCTTTCTTACCGAAATTCTGCTGCTGCCCAAATAGAAATCCCAGTCCGGGCGCAAGTCCAAATGGAGAATTATAATTGCCTTGGTTCATTCCGAACATATGCGTTTTCTCGGTATATCCGGCAAGTGCCATTCCAGCGCTGTTGGTGTAATTTACCGAAACGTTTTTCAGCATCATTACTGTTCGTGCAACATATTGCGGGAAAAGATAATCCCCAAGTTTCTTCGCCTTTTTAGTTGTGTCCTTAGGATTTTTAGGAAGAGGAGTTTGAATTCCAATTTTAGGTAGTTCCTTTCCTTTAGGTGGTGTTTTAGCTTTAGGCGGTGTTTTTTTCTCTTCAGGTTTCTTTATTCCCTTATTTACTTTTTTGAAAAATGGAATTTTATTGTACAAAGTGGTCATGTTTCCTTGCAGGTTCAGCGTTTTTTGGTTCCCATTCGTAATCGTATTTCCAAGGGTATCCATACTGAACAAGGCGCGTGTCCATTTATAATCTGCCGAGTAGCCGGCATTGGCAGTTACCCAGTCCGTGAGCGGAAACTTAGCCAATGGAACGGTGTAATCAATTTTAGTATGCTGGGCATAATTTGTATTTATTCCACCTTTAAGAAGATTTTTCTTTATTGTGTCTTTTTCAGCTTTGGTATCAATAGCTCCGTAGGGTTCCATGATGCGGCTGCTGTTGTCGGCATGAAAATCCAGTTTCAGCGATTTTGCCAAATCGTATTTTACATCATATCCGCGCATCATATTATAATGTTTATCAAAAAACGTATCCATCGGAAATTCCATTCCGGTTGTATTGCGCTGAAGTTTTTCTGCATAATGGCGGTCAACATCCAGTAAGAAAGCGATTTTGTTCGGATAGGAGAAAAAATTGAAATCTTTTACAAGCGCAAATACTTTTTTATTCAGCAGTTTCACCTTTTTGAACGGCTGAATATTCTTGGGATTAGCAGAATATCCATACACAACTCCCGAACGATAATCGCGGATGTTGTTGAACTCAACCTGCGGGCCGTGATTTTGAAACTCCGTGAAAGAAAAGTTGAAGGCAAAATTTTCTATGTCGTAAATATTATTGCGCTTGGAGTTTTTCCCTCGTTCTTTTTTAACATTCGTAAAGTTAATGCTCCTGCGCGTAGTCTTGTCAATCGTTACTTGTTTTAGAGAATCCTTATACGATTGCGGCAAGGCAGGATTGTTTAATGTGGAATTAAAAAATATATCTGGATCCAGCGGATTGTACTGAGGTCGTATGATTGCGTTAGAATATCCAATATACATCGGCAACATTATTCCCCAATTAGAAGGTAAAAATTTACTCAGCATTATCTGGGATGAAATATCATATTCGTATCGTGTTTCGCGCTGGCGTTCGCTTACTCTTTTATCTATGCTCCCCCATCCGGGCGTGCTGTAATTTCCCGAAAGTGTTACGATTCCCAGATCTGCCAGTTTTGCCGTTACGTGTGCGGTGCTTGCCCATCCGCCTTTTTCATTAAAATCGGAAAGGCGTAATTCATTCACCCATACTTCCACGCATTTCTGAAACCCATCATCCACATCTGCGGGTGTTTTTTTTGGATTCCTCACTCCAATCATAATTGTTTTCAGCGCGCTGAAATTCGGGTTTCCTTTTACATAAACTTTTCGCGACTGCCCTTGAGGATCTGTAATGGTTATTTCAAACCGCTTTGAAAGTGATGCGCCCCCATTAAAAATTGCAGCGTTTCGTTTTTGTTTAATGTCCTGCAAAACAGAGAACTCAAGTTCCATATTGTTTACCTCATCCCATACTTGTTTCTGAGCGGGGTCGCTGTTGTTATCATACGAACCGGGAGGAGTAATCCGGAGAGGTATTTCATATTCATAGTAGTTCTGCGTATAGTCGCTGCCCAGACGGATGAAGCAGGTAACATCTCCGTCATGCACAGGGGAACTGCCTGCCTGCGCTTCTGCATGAATAAACATCTTGAGTTTTTTGTAAGAACGAACATCAAAGTCCACATTTTTATAGGTTGCTCTTGCGTCTCCATCCTGCAGGTTGCAAACTTTCAGTGCCATTGCCTGCTCGTTAAGATGAACAGGAGTGGCCGTTCCAAAACTCTGCTGCTGAGCAATTCCAGGAGGCAGTACATAATTCACTGGATTTTTTGTTCCGTTCTCCTCATAATTTACAGCTGATACATCGAAAGAGGTACCGGCATTATCATTGCCCAGATATTCTCCATCGGCAGCGAGGTCGTATTGATATTTTCTCCATTCACCACGTATAAGCTCCACGCGCGCCATTCGGAGCACCACCGGCTTGCTGAATCCGCGCAGAATCATCCGTATGAAACGGATAGATTTAAAATCTTCTATGTTACCATATCTGCTTTCAAACTCACGCACTGGAATTTTTAACTGATACCATTTCGCATCAACACCCGTGTTATCCAGCGTTGTCCCTCCTCCGCTCACCACATCGGTGATGAAATTGTTACCAACATTCGATTCCTGAAAATTACTTTTAGAAATTTTAACGCGGTATTGAAAATATCCTTCGCTCTCGCTCAGGTTATTATCGCGGTTAATGTCTTCTGTACTTGGAAGCGTGGTGGAAGAAGTAGGATAGGATCCTGTACTCACCGGAGAATTTCCTTCCAGACCGTTATAATTTTTATAACGCGCCAAAGTGCCGAGTTGAGCTGCATCGTAATCGTCTCCGCGGTAATAATGATAAATGTCCGATGAAGGATCGGCATTAATAGCTGTATGTGCAGCAGCACTTAACCCTGCAATGGATGGACTATTCAGAAATTTAGTGAAGTAGGTGGCCTCATCCGCATTATTCAATCCATCCAATCCGACATCCTGTGCCGTGCGCGAAGTAAGATCGTTGTCAAAAGCATTTACAATTGCCTGAATGGTGGGTACTTTTCCCCAAGAAGTATTCGTTGTAGGATGCGTTTGGTCTGAGGGAGAGGTGGGCAATCCGTTTTCAAAACTTTTTTTTCCGTCACGGCAAACATCTTCTGAAACATTTCCCAGCTGAACAACCAATTCTCCGGATGTTTGCTGAAGATTATTATACGGACTTCCAAGATCCGCGTTAAACGGATCCATCATCCATATCTGCACAAACTGAACATTTGCCGCTTCAAAATCATTTGTTTCAATTTTTCTCATGATTCCGCCCCAACGCGAAGAAGGATTATTCAATAATCCATTTGGTTGTGTTCCGGCAGAAATTCCAGAAACGCCTCCCGCATCATAATTGTAAGGTCCTCTTTCATCGGGATAGAAAGCAAGGTCAAGTGTTTGAAGTGGAACAGGCTGACCGGTTGAAGATTCTTTTTTAGGAAAGATTTCTGTTTCCAAAATCTCACGCATATAATTATCCGACTGCTGTGCTTTCGTGTAGTATGATGGAGTAAGGTTTGCGGTTTGGCGCATGAACATCGGATCAATATTGTACCATGCAAGCTTTGCACGATTGAACCCATATATTGTATCAGTTCTACTCCCCTCTGGCCAAAGAGGATTCCCACCTTGCGGAGTGCTGGCAAGAGACCATTGTCCCACCGATTTTATATCTATAGGCGTTTGGCTTCCTTCAAAATCATCTATGTAAGCATTTCCGCCCTTGTCGTCCTTGCTATTAATTGCACGCGAGTGTCCCGGAATGAGAGCCGCCACTTCTCCCGATGCAGTGATGGTGGACATTTCTTTTGTAGAGTAAAACGGAAGCTTGTCAACCATACGTGTGAGAAAAGGGAATTCGTTTCGGTAATTTCCATCGAAACCTAATACTGTGTTTTTTATCGGCTCATCGCCAATATTCACTTTTTGCATGAGCGGACGTTCGTTGAGACGAAGCGCGGTGCCGCCCAGGTGAAAGTCTTTGTTTACGCGATAATCCACGTGAGTGCCTAGGAGTGTTTTCTGCTGCAGACCAAACATCATATTACTTTCAAAGGAAATTTTTATCGGTGTCCCTGATTTAAGAATCCCATCATTAATGATTTTCACTTTGCCGAGTGCATAGTCCACTGTGTAATCCACATTTTCTGTAAGCGGAACTCCTCCTGCGGTAACAATTACCGAATGTTCAGGAATGTTCGGAGCATTTAAATTGATTTCAGATCCGGAAGCAGATTTGAAACTGCCTTTCATTTTAAATCGGTTCTTATCCGGAAACTGCTGCGCTCCATATTTCGTAGAGTCGTAAAGCTGGTCATACACATATTTTTCTGCAGTAATGTTAAGGGGTGAGGCAATGTCTAAAGATGGATTTATCTTTGCTCGCAAATGAGGGCCGAATGGTTCGCGTACCGGAAAATATACTCTTCCGTTTGCGGCATTGACAGTAACTCCATCTATGAAATCAAAAACTCCATCGGAAACAGGATCGCCTGAAGTATTGATACGGTCAAGGTTCATTATCTGTATCAGGGGTTTGCCTTTTACGGTAATGGGCACATCGGTTTCTGGAATAACCGGCACATCGGTACCCGTGGTGGGATTATTGTAATAAACATCTAGTTTAAAATTATCCGGCTTAATTTGATAGGCCCCCATAGAATAAACATTCTTCATCATCAGTTCCCAGAGGAGTGGATCTCTTTTTGGACTTACGTTGGTACTCTTGAGCATTTTTACCATCAAACATTTCGGATCAGCAATTCCGTCTGTTGAAAGTTCTCCTACCTGATACGTGCCTCCATTATAGGTGTATTGAAATGCAACCGCCACCACCTGATCGGGATTAATGTTTGTGTTGAGAGAAACAAAGCCGAGTTTGGGGTTGAATGTAAATTCGCTAGCAGATAATTTGCGGGCAGAAAGAACTTTTTCAAAATCCTGAACAGCTCGAAGATTCAACGGAGGAGCAGTAAGAATGGCCACAGCTTTATCTTTGTTCCGTATCGAATCATTTGCACCCGTGAGTAATGTTTTTGGATTGAGCCAATTTGCGGTGTTGTCAGGAACTGTATTACTATATGTGGGTATTGTTGTATTTGTTAAATAAGCAGAAAGATTTTCCCCAAGATCGGTCAATGCAATAATATTTCGCGTTTCGTTGATGTTAGAACTTGTGTTTGTGATCCACACTTCCATTTTTGTGATGTAGATTTCTGATTGTATCACCGGCAGATGCGCAAGTGCTACGTCATAGTTGTCTTTAAAATATTGCGAAACAAAAAAGTGTTTATTTGATTCATACGCATCCCCTGTGATAACAAATGAATTGGTCTGCGCCCCATTCTCAATATTGATCTCCTTTTTCTGTCCTTTCTCTTGCGAAATAACGGAGGTGATAGTTGTTTTTCCAAATTGCAGTTGTGTTTTAAGCCCGAATAAGCTTTGGCTTCCGGAGATAAGAGTGCTATTGAGCGGCAAACTCACATTGCCCGCTTCAATTTTTTTAATAATATCATCTTCTCCTCCGGTCCATTCTAATTTCATCTTATTCTCAAAATCAAAAGTAGCCTGTGTATTGTAGTTGGTGGTGATCTTCATCTTATCGCCAATTTTTCCTACTAGACTTAACTGTATCTTTTCGTCAAAATCAAATGTGGTGATGCGTCTTTGCTTTACAGGAATGGCAGGATTTTCTGTGTGAGAAGAGTTGACTCCAAAAATTAATTCGGCAGAACCTTGGGGGCGTATATCCACTATATTGCTTCCGAAAATCCGGTCAAATATCTGACTATTAATTTTGATGGGAGCGATCAGGTTGCTTTTGTTTTTCTTTTGCGTCATAGATTCCGCACTGCTGCGTTCTTTCCAATACGATTTCATGGATTTTTTGAATTGATAATCCATGTATTCTTCCGGAGTCATGTAAAGAGGCGGACGGTAATTAAGCTTTCCCATTTTTTGACTGACATCATAGACCCCTGAATCAGTATCGTAAGTAATATCTGTTTTGATATTGGAAGGATCATTGAGGTAAAGCCCCCCTTTATAATCGTTCAGAGAAGGCATCCCCGTAGATTGATCATGCATAGGATATTTCAAAGTAACGGGTGTATCTCCGGCAAGCGGTTCAATATTGGGTTCAGGGTTTAGGATGAAGGAATTAGGATTTGGTGCAGAATAAGAAAAAGAGTTAAGAACAGGGAATGATATTATTTTAGGACTGCTTGCCCACACCAACGTGATAAACAGCGAAGATACAGATACAAAAAAAGAATGTTTAAATCCTTTCACGGAGATTCTCGGAGTTGATTATAAATTTTTAAGTGCTTCTTTTATCAAATGCTCAACGGAAAAATCCGGATTGAGCTGAAGCAACCTGTCAATTGCTTTTTCAGCAGCGTTCTTTGCAAAACCCAGCGTGAGCAGAGCCATCAACGCCTCTTCACGAGTTTTATTGTACATAAGTCCCCCTTGCCTCAGCCCCTGCCCCTCTCCTCCAGAAAGGGGAGTTAGTTTACCATTTAGGTCAATAATTATACGTTGGGCCGTTTTTTCCCCGATACCTTTTATACTTTTGAAAACGGATACATTGCTTGTTGCAATTGCCTGTTGTACTTCTTGCGGTGTGAGGGAAGAAAGCATGGTGCGTGCGGTGGATGCACCCACTCCCGAAACAGAAATAAGATGACGGAAAATACTCCGCTCCTGATCATCAAAAAATCCGTACAAGGTTTGTGAATGATCCATCTGGCTAACAATGACATGTGCAAGCAATTTGCACTTTTCCGAACTTCCTATTTTGGAATAGGTGTTAATCGTAATGTTCAGGTAATAACCAACACCGTTGCAATCAATGATCGCATAAGTTGGATTTTTTTCTAACAAACGGCCTTCTATGTGGGTAATCATGGGTGTTTACGAGGAGGGTAAAAGTAAAAAGAAATTCCTCTCTTAAGGATGAACCAGGAATTAAAGAAAAAGGGGTGCTCTATGGATATAATCCCCAGTAACGAATTGCGAAAAAATATTTGTTCCAAGAATAACTCAGCGATTGCTACACAGCACTTTCCTTTTCCTAATTTACCTCCAATTCATCTTTTGTTGGCAGTTTTGGAACCTTGGCATGTGGATCGGCTTGATACCAAAAAACTACAGAGGAAATATCATTTTGCAAAGGCAGATATTGTTCTGCACCATTTTTCCAAGCTCTCCAACCCAGTTCCTGTATAGTAACTTTCAGATCTTTATCAAAACGAATAGGATCCGTAATATGCCAACGATACAATCCGAATCTTTGCGCTACATCATAATGCCCATCCCCTCTTATCACTTGCGCCAAACCTGAATAAGGAGTACAAAGCTCTGTATAGTTTACTTCATTCATCCCTGTAGCGTTTTTCTTTTTTGTATCAAAGTCATAAGAACCACAGAAATAATCTTCAGTTCCTGTTCCGCATATAGTAGGGTATTCTTTATCTCCATCTATATAAAATTTAATTTCTCCTTCACCCCCACCATCCGTTGTTATGCACGCCCTATGCGAGGTAGGTGCCAACATATTGTCCTTTACCTTTTATCCTCCCGTCTACCAACGTGTAAACTTCTTTATAAGGCAATGGATTTACTCTGCGAAACTGTGTGTGAAAATAGGCAGCGTCATCCGGAATATCTGTGATTGTATAATCAATCTGGTAGTAGAAACGAACTTTTTTTGGTCATGGGTCAAATCGAGTGATTTAGTATTTTCGCAAAAAAATAATTCATGGAACATCATCAAACGCTTGGTTGTATCCGATGTGGTAAAGCCGATTTACAAAAAAACGGACATAGTGAAAACGGAACTCAACGATGGCATTGCAAATCTTGCAATAAATACTTTCAGTATGATTATCGCTATAATGCCAGAAAGCCAGGCGTAAAAGAAAAAATAACAGAGCTGACATTAAATAGCAGCGGAATTCGGGACATCAGTCGTATATTACAATTAAAAGCGTAAAGGACTTTGAAAGCTACAACCAACAACTAAAAAATTTACTTGCAAAAGCAACGATTACTTCAAAAGTTTTTTCCGCTCAAGATTCTTTGAAAGCAGATTGGATATTGAAAGGTAAGTTATCCAAACTTGACAACTTCAAAATTCTTAACGACACTTCAAATTATATCCGTCAACCCGACTTCACTTGGATTAAGAATGATACGATGTTCTCAAAAGAAAATCAGAATTTACTTTTTCAAATCATCATTGATTACAAACCTGTCACAAATAAATATCTGAAAGGAAGTGAAGTTATTTCGCACAGAGAAAACCCTTTCAGCGACATTGATTCTGTCAGCGAACCTTACCGATTGCTTGGACTGTTCCGCTATTGGAACATTGTAAATTACTTTTATCCGTATAAAAATTTAGCAGATAAGAATTGGGATTCCGTTCTTGTAGAAAACATTCCGAGATTTGAGAAAGCAAATTCCTATTACGGCTACTTCTACCAAATACAACACCTCACAACTGAAATAAACGACTCTCATGCTTGGGGAACGCAGATAGATTCTAAGAAAGGTTTAAAACAAGAACCAACTGTTCATGCACCTTACCCGACTTATTACTATCCGCCATTCAAAATTGAAATGCATGATACAAATCTTTTCATCAGCAAAATACTTAATGATTCACTTGCACAATCAGGCACAATACAAATAGGTGACATGCTTTTAAAAGTCAACGACAAAGATGTAAGCAAAGCGATTTCTTATTTTCGTAATAACACGCCAAGTTCAACAGAACAATCTTTTCGCAATGCTGCAAAATATTCTTTGATAAGGTATTTAGCAGACACTTCACTATTTAGTTTCATTGTGGTGAGAGAAAAAGATACTTTGAAAGTGACAAACATAAAAGGCGTGGATTACACTCTGACAAAAAATTGTTGAACTCCAATACGGAGTTATATTTTTTGTCAAATTCTAACTTAGCTTGTGAAAATGTTTTTGCCATAATTTTCTACTTGTTATATTTTTGGGGCTGGCTTATTATGTTGGACAAATAATAAAATATTTATGGAGCATATTCTCTCTCTAATAGGCGAGCAATTTCTTCGGTCTCTCTTTTATTTCTTCCAGTAGTTTGAATCACCATTCCCAATCCCATATCTGTCCAGTAAAGAACAATTTCAACCAAGCCATTAGGATATGCTCTGCGAATAAAGTTTATTGCACGGTTATTATATGGCAATGAATTTATTATTTCATTGACATAGGGACTATTTCTAATTCTTTTTGCAAAAGAATCTAATACATCTTTTCCATGATCGTCTCGGAGATGAATAGATTTTTGATTAGGTTGTAACGGAGATGGTACTAAAACAGGTTGACTTATTCTTTCAATAAAATCTTTTATTTCTTTCTTGTCAAAACACGCAGATGAAAAAATGTTAGTTATATCAATATTTGCAGTTGAATTATTTGCGCCATTTGATTTAATGATAGAGAGTGAATTATTAATCCATGCAGAATGTCCAGTAAAACTTATTGAAAGAGTATCATAAATGTGAGCAGCCGCTAATCCCAAACATTCTGTTTTTGATATTTTGTGTTTCTCATTTTCAAAATAAAAGTTGTTCAATATATATTCATCTTCCGCCCAAGTGTCTTCTTCGTTTATAAAAGGATATGTTCTTGCTCCAAGAATTAAATCTTTATGATTGCGCTGGGTTGTTTCATTAAGCCATTGTTGAAGAGTGTAGCCTCCGGCAATTTCTATTTCGTGAAATTGTTTTGAGAATCGAATCTTGTTAAACCCATTTTGATGAGCAGTTTTATAACATTCAATTAAAAGGGCTATCCTATGATTAGCCAATGTTTTATTACCACTCAAAGGCTGTGAACTAAGCTCGTTGTAAATTACTTCCATCCTATGCTAATTTTACAAGTTGATTGCTCCACTCATCGAGCAAATTTTTGGGATATGTACTTAATTCCCCTTGCTTATCCACTTCTATATTTGTTATTTTTGAATATTGTTCTCTTTCTTCAATTGCTCTTTCAAAATAGAAAAACATTGCCCTGTCGCTTGCAATCTTTTCTTCTTTAACAGCTACTCGAATTCCATTTATAACATGGTCGCTGTGAGTTTCGACAATTACTTGAACATCATTCATTGCAACTTTAGCAATCAGTTTTCCTAATTCCGCTTGACCTCGCGGATGAATGTGTGATTCTGGATTTTCGATAATTATTAATTCGTTTGGTCGTGCAGCAAGTAATGCAGTAACCACTGGCAGAGCGTATGAAATTCCAAAGCCGACATTCGTTGGTCTGAATCGTGCTGTAAAACCAAGTTTAGGTTGCTCAAACTGTATATCGAGCAAAATATTATCTGAGTTTGGAATTTCAGTAGTATTGAATTTAACACCAGGAGAAATTTCACCCATCCAACGGTTTACTTGTTCAAGTAATACTAAAGTATCCGATTCAGAATGTTTAAGATTTTCAAATGCAATATCATTATTGCCGTGCACATGAAGAAAATGAGCCGTGTATTGACCATGCTGTCCCACGTTGTGCATATTTACTACATACGAATATGCTTTTTGGTGGATCACAATTGGATCAATTCGGCTTGCTGATAAATATTGTACTTTATCTCTGAAAAAGGGTCTGTTAAAAAAACTGGGATCAATTGCAGTTGCTTCCTTTGGTGTAAAATAATCCGCCTCTTTGTCATAGAGAAAAACAAATCGTTTACCCTGTTTATCTGAAAAAGAAATATCAAAAATCATTTCATCTTCCCTACTGTATTGATAAAAAGCATCTTTGCCTTTTCCAATTTCGACAAGGTGTCCATTCAATTTTAATTCACCACGTTGTATGCTGTCAGATTGCATTAACAGCAACAAGGATTGAATAAAAGTAGATTTACCCATTCCGTTCAAGCCCATAACTACATTTAGGTTTCGTAGTGGAAACCTATGTTTTTTAATGGATTTGAAATTTTTTAATTCTAATGCTTCTATCATTTTAATAATGTATTAACGAGTTCTTCGATTTTACTGAAACGAATCATAACGCGGTTTTTATCGCTTGTAGATGAAGTGATGGCTGCATAAAATTCTTCATCTTTTGCAATTAAATGAATTAAACCATCCACCAATCCATTGCGTTTTGTTTTAAGTTTTTTTCTTTTCTCTTCATTTAATTTTGCAAACACAACTGAAAAAACATCAAACAATGCTTTATTTATCGGCTTCCTTCTTTCTTCGTTAGCTTCTATTTTTCTAAAAGATTTATTTCCAAAAACCTCTTGATTAAGTTTCATTGATTCTGCAAAATCTTTTTTACATTTTTTTCTTTCTGCTTCTGTCATTTTCTTTACATAAGCCATTGCCTTACTCATAAAAGTATCCAAATCGGGAACATAATTTTCATAGCCAAAATGATAAAAGGCAAAAAAACGATTTGCAAAATCTCTATCTAACATTCTTTCAGGTCTTATCCTTCCTTCTGTTACTTCAACAAATTCAGAAGTATTTGCTAATTCAGCTATAAATTTTGCAGGAGCACCTTGATTTAAAGCATGACGAATTTCCTGTGGCTCTAAAACAAGTCCTCCTGTATTAATACGTTTAAAAATATTGAACTTTACATCATCAGGAGTTCCGGGATTTATAATATATGTTACTACTTGCGTTTCTTCTATAATGCGCTGTAAATCCCTTTCAATTTCATCATACCCTAAACCATTAAGATGAGTTAAAAATTCAAGATTGACAAGTTTCAAAGTTTTTTTAATTACGAAATTTCTGATGCTACTTAGGCGTTGTAATCCATCAACAACGAGCCATTTATTTTTGTTCGTGCCATCAAAATAAAATGCAGGTAGGGGGAAACGAATAAGTATAGATTCAATCAATCTGCTTTGCTTGCCTAAGTCCCATAAATCCGCATTTCGCTGAAAGTAATTTTCCGTATTCATTTCAATCTCTGGTTCCGATTGCGCCATGCGTTTTATTAATGTGTCAAGCGAAGGCGTTTTTGTATCAATATTGATAAGAGAAGGATTAAATGGCTTGTCCATTAATTTTGCTGTAAGGTCAATTCCTTCCTTCTCTATAATTTCCTCCTGTGAATCCAGAAGATTCAAGGCAAATAAATCTATAGGCTCAAGTGATTTATCTTTCTTCATTTTGTAAAAGTATTATTTACTATTGTAGCTCCGGGCGGAATCGAACCGCCATTAGCGGTTTAGGAAACCACCGTTCTATCCAATTGAACTACAGAGCCTTACGTAATCATTTCACTATGATCGGTTGCAAAGATAATCGTTTCGGGTTGTATTTCAATCATGCTTTCTTTTTAATATTTTCATTGAACGTATAGGGGTTTCGGGGAAAGAGACTTGTTATTTTATAATCTCTTACTAACCACATGCTAAGTATATCATCTTTGTTGATCTCATAGGGTTCGTATGTAGTATTGTCAGATTTTAAGATATATTTTTTACTCTCCCATTTAATTGTGTCCTCAACGTATTCATAGAAGCTATCGGATTTTACTTTTCCGGTTTCTTTTTCATAAATATCTTTTACTTTGGCTATGGTTGCAACCTCTCCCTTTTTTTCAAAGTCGCAAATGATATTGTTAATCTTTACCTTTTGTCGGTCTATGAAAGAACAAATTACGCTGTGTCCTGTTATGCCTGAGCGGATTGATCTGTTCTCCTTATCATAATGTTCTGCTTTAATTTTCTTACCTATGTTAAAGTAATCGTGAACGCCATTAATGGAAACACGGAGCAGGACAGGAATAGTTCCGTCCCTGCTTACATGGTGGGTTTTACAGTCGAGATTTACTGTGTATCGCATTTTCTTTGTCGCTTAAATGTTGCCTTACAAATTTGTCTCACAAATTTGTGAGATATTTGTGAGATTGTATTGCAACCATTGAAAAGTTCTCTTGCAAAAATTCAGATAAATGCCTTAAATGAGCAAAAAACTGAAGTTGATAGAGATACTTTTCAACGCGACAAAGGTGTGTAAAAGATTAGGAAACTTCCGTTCTATCCAATTGAACTACAGGACCCAGTTTGTAAAGAACAATTATTACGTTCATCCACCCATCCAATAAATGCTGATGAACCTTCGGGTGTCAGCATCCAGACATCAGATTTCAGATCTACGCATCAGAACTACGCGCCCCGTTATTTTAAAAACCTTTTTTATAAAAACAAAAAAACATTTCCCCTGAATGTTGGGATCAAACAAAAAGGATGGTGAAATTTTAATTATTTTATCCTCGAAATAAAAATATCCTGTAACCCCCATCCCGCACATTTCGCTCTTCCAAATGTGGCATTTGCAATGAAAAGACCTCCTACATAACAGTTTCCTGCCTGGTCGGAAGACAAGGTCACTCCTTCATCATTGCCCTCACCTCCACCCTGAAGCACCCACATTAAAGTCCCCTTTGAATCGTATTTAGCCACACAAACATCTTTTGTTCCTAAGCTCGTAAGTTCAATCCCTCCGAACTTTACCTTATCACTGAAACTTCCGACCACATAACAATTACCACCTGCATCTATAGAAACTTGTCGGAATTCATTCGTACTAGAACCGCTGGTATTTCTTGTCCATACAGATTTTCCACTTGCCTCAAATTTTGCTACAAAGCCATTGGTTCCTGAAACGGTAGAGAGAAGGTTATCTCCAAATAATTGTGTTCCTTTAAAAACTCCGGAAATAAAAATTTGCCCACTGTTAGAAACATCAATGCCGGAACCAAAGTCGTTTCCTGTTCCGCCTGCTCTTTTTGCCATCACAAGCATTCCGCTGGGATTATATTTTAACAGAAATACATCTGTATCAAAATATCCAGCGCTGGCAAGCATCGTTCCACTGAACATTGCATTGCCTGTAAAATATCCGGTAAGGTAACAGTTGCCTGCCACATCCGTGCATATAGAATATGCTTCATCCTGATAAGTACCGCCCGCTGTTTTTAGCCAAACTAAATTTCCGGCTGCATCATATTTGGCGATAAAAATGTCACTGTATCCCGTGCTCGTGGCTTTTACCGTTCCAAATAGTGCCGTTCCACTGAAATATCCGGTGATATAACTATTCCCTGATACATCTGTTGCGATTGCATTGCTCACATCATCATTCCGTCCTCCGGCATTGCGTACCCACAAAAATTTGCCTGTTGACGTGAACTTGGAAATAAAAATATCCGCATCACCCGATTCAGAAATGGTGGTGCTTCCGAAAGTGCTTACATTTCCTGAAATAAAAAAAAATCCGGTTACGTAGCAGTTTCCTGTAATATCCGTACTGATTCCTGAAGAATAATCATCATTTTGTCCGCCAACTTGTTTTGCCCAAAGCAATACTCCATCTGCATCGAATTTTGCAACAAAAACATCTGTGCCTCCTGCGCTTACCAATCTTGTGCTGTCAAAAACAATGGTGCTGTCAAAATACCCGGTAAGAAAAATATTTCCTGTTTGATCATATGCAAGGCCTGTGATCTTGTCAACGGAAGGTCCTCCGGCAGTTTTTGTCCAATCCCAATCCTGAGCAAAAAGAGAAATGTTAAAAAAAGAAGACAGTAGAATACTAAAAAATAAGGTTTTCATTTTCAAAAATTAAGGGCGCAAAATTAATGTTTTTCTTGTAGGCTGAATGGTTTATTTTAGCTTGACTTTTTATCCGCCAGGAAGTGGTTTGATGTATCAGCTACAGACTTGGCAACAGGAATAAAATCGAAGGAAAGCGCTTCTTGAATTTTTTTATTTGAATAAACAAGATTCATGGTTGCATACCTTGCAATTTCTTTTGTGAGCAAGTGGCGTGAACCTCCTAACCGACTTCGCATCTTATCTGCTCTCCATGCAAATTCAAGCATCAAACTTCCGGCTTTTTTACTCGGAATAGATTTGCCAAGACCCGCACAAATCATCCCTATAAAATTCTTGTACTGCATGTTTTCAGACGACACAATGAACCGTTCATTCCTGATTTCACTTTCCATTAACAGCCACATTGCTTTTGCAACATCGCGCACATCCACATATGCGATTCCACCGCTGGTGTACCAGCTCAATCCTTTATTTGCTACATTAAAAATATCTCCGCTGCTACGTTTCCAGTTGCCCGGACCGATGATAATCGAAGGATTTACAATCACAACCGGCAACCCTTCCTGGGATGCGCGCCAAACTTCATTCTCGGAGAGATATTTACTGATGGCATAAGCAGAAAAATTTGTCTTCTCGTTCCAATAAGTTTCTTCCGAGATATCTTTCCCTGATTCTATTCCGAGCGCAGCTATTGAACTTATATGGCACAACTTCTGAATTTTTTTCTGGAGTGCAGCATTCACCATATTGGCGGTGCCGGTTACATTATTAAAGATCATTTTGTCTCCGTCTTTCGGACTTAGAGAAACTATGGCAGCGCAGTGATACACCCGTGTAATACCTTCCATCGCTTCTGACAGGGAAAACACGTCCAGGAGATCTCCATCTTTCCATTCGATCTTTGAGAACAGTTCGTCTGGTTGATCAGTATAATAAGAGAAAATCTTCCTGACCTCGTCCACATTACTCCCCTTTCTGCGCAAAACCCTCACACGCTCGTTTTTTCTGACAAGGTCAAATAAAAGATGTGAGCCAACTAACCCGGTTCCTCCTGTAACTAAAATCATAAATCTTCGAAAAACGAATTTATACGAAAATACGAAACAATACATTGGCTGTTTGTATGCTATTGTCTCATTTTTTATTTTCGTATTGTTCGTATTGTTTTGCTTTTCGAGGATTCGCGTATCTTTGACGATTATGAAAAAGGATTTTGTACAAGAACTGAAATGGCGTGGAATACTTCATGATATCATGCCGGGTACGGAAGAACTGCTGAGCAAAGAAATTGTGGCAGGATACATTGGTTTTGATCCTACTGCAGACTCGTTGCATGTTGGAAGTTTGGCGCAGATCATGACCTTACTTCATTTTCAGGAGGCAGGACACAAGCCGATTGCTTTGGTAGGAGGCGCAACAGGAATGGTAGGCGATCCTTCGGGAAAATCTCAGGAAAGAAATCTGCTGGACGAAAAAACTTTGAATCATAATCTTTCAGGCATCAAAGTTCAATTGGAGAAATTTCTTGACTTCAGTGGCGGAATTAATTCTGCAGAGATTGTAAATAACTATGACTGGCTTAAAGATTACAGATTTTTAGATTTCATCCGTGATATTGGGAAGCATATTACCATCAGCTACATGATGGCAAAAGATTCTGTGCAGAGCCGTCTGGAAAGCGGGATGTCGTTCACCGAATTTTCTTACCAACTGGTGCAAGGTTTTGATTTTTATTACTTGTGGAAGAATAAAAATGTAAAAATACAGATGGGCGGTTCCGACCAATGGGGAAACATTGTTACAGGAACAGAACTCATTCGCAGAAAAGACGGAGGCGAAGCATTTGCGCTCACCACGCAGCTCATTAAAAAATCGGACGGAACAAAATTCGGGAAAACAGAAAGCGGGAATATCTGGTTGGATGCAGGAAAAACTTCTCCCTATCAGTTTTACCAATTCTGGATGAATTCTTCGGATGAAGATGCAAAAACATATATCCGCATTTTCACTTTGCTGACGAAAGAAGAAATTGAAGCTCTGGAACAAAAACACAACGAAGCGCCACACCTACGCACCTTGCAGAAAGCATTGGCAAAAGATGTAACCTGTCGTGTTCATTCGGGAAACGATTACAATGCTGCTGTGGAAGCTTCTGAAATTCTTTTTGGCGAAGGCACCACCGATGCGCTTAAAAAACTTTCCGAAAGCGATCTGCTTTCTGCTTTTGAAGGAGTTCCACAAGTAGGAATTTCAAAATCGGAATTAGAAAAGGGAATTAATATTCTTGATTTTCTTTCAACCTATACAAAAATATGTCCGTCAAAAGGTGATGCGAGAAGAATGATTGATGCAAATGGAATAAAAATTAATAAAGAAGGAAATATTTCTAATATTCAAGGACATCCTGGAGGAAGGGGAATCATTAATAATATTCAAGTAATTGACCAAGCATATTTATTAAATCAAAAATATATATTGGTTCAAAAAGGGAAGAAGAATTATTTTTTGATCAAAGCGGAATAGAGCTGCTTTCAATTGATTACTTTCGCTTCCCAAAAAAATAAATATAATTTTATGATCGCCATAGAACAGATCCGTGACCTCCAGGGACGCAGGGAAGCGTTAAGGAGGCATCTTTGACGTTGACAGAAAAACAAACGAGATTTCCGAACTGGAAGCACGCACCCAAGCACCCGATTTCTGGAGCAACCCTAAAAAGGCGGAAGAGATTCTTCGCGAGATAAAACAGATTAAATTCTGGACAGCTTCTTTTACCAAACTCAGCCATGATATTGACGATCTGGAAGTGCTTTTTGATTTCTGCAAACAAGGTGAAGCCACAGAAGAAGATGTGGACAAGCAGTTTGCCAAAACGCTGAAAGCCGTTGAAGAAGTGGAATTCAAAAACATGCTGGGCGAAAAAGAAGATGCTCTGCCCGCAGTGCTGCAGATAAATTCAGGCGCGGGAGGGACAGAATCATGCGATTGGGCGGGAATGCTCATGCGCATGTATATGATGTGGGGCGAAAAAAACGGCTACAAAGTCTCGGAACAAGACAGGCAGACGGGTGATATAGCAGGTGTGAAATCCGTTACGCTTCAGTTTGAAGGTGATTTTGCTTACGGTTATCTGAAGGGAGAAAACGGAGTGCATCGCTTGGTGAGAATTTCTCCTTTTGATTCCAACGCGCGAAGGCATACATCTTTTGCATCGGTATATGTTTATCCGCTGGTGGATGATACGATTGAAATAGAAGTAAAAGATGCTGATCTGGAAGTTCAAACTTCACGATCGGGTGGAGCAGGCGGACAGAATGTAAATAAAGTAGAATCGAAAGTGCAGATGAAACACATTCCTTCGGGGATAGTGGTGGTTTGCCAAGTAGAACGCACACAAATCGGCAACCGCGCGCGCGCGCTTACGATGCTAAAATCTCAACTGTATGAATTGGAAATGCGCAAGCGCAAAGAAAAATCGGATGCGGTTGAAGCCGGCAAGAAAAAAATAGAATGGGGCTCGCAGATTCGCAATTATGTTTTGCATCCATACAAATTAGTGAAGGATATAAGAACAGGATACGAAACATCAAATGCTCAGGGAGTTTTGGATGGTGATCTGGATGGATTTATTAAAGCGTATTTGATGGAGTTTGGAGGGAAACAATAAGTAATTACCTCACCCCTGCCCCTCTCCCGAAGGAGAGGGGAGTATAAAAACACTACTATGATAACTATCTACCATAACAACGGCTGTACAAAGAGCAGATGTGCATTGGAACTCATTGAAAAGAGAACAAAAGATTTTTCTGTCATTGAATATCTGAAAACTCCGCCTTCTGAAAAAGAACTGAAAGGAATCCTGAAAAAACTTGGAATGAAAGCGGAAGATATCGTTCGAAAGAAAGAGTCTTTATTCAAAGAGAAATTTCAAGGGAAAAAGTTTTCGGATGATCAATGGGTAGGAATTCTCGCCAAAAACCCGATCCTGATCGAGCGACCAATTATTGTGAAAGGAAACAAAGCGGTGATTGGGAGACCAACAGAAAATATTCTAAAACTATTTTAGCCCTATTTTTCTGCTCCTATTAACAATTTTTAACATGAATAATATATATACAGAATTAAACAAAGGAGTTTTCGTTACCTTTGATTAAGAAGAACACACAAACCCCCTAATAAATTAATTATGAAAAGACTATTTTTTGCACTCGCGCTCACAGGAATAATTGGCGTAGCGTCCGTAAACACAGTGTCTGCCATGACTCATGCAAAAGTGATTGTGAATGGAAGTGGAGATGAAAAAAAGAAAAAGAAGAAAAAATGCGACAAAGAAAAAACTGATTGCAAGTCTGAAGGAGCAGCATCTTCAAGCAAATGCTCTTCCGGAGAGAAGAAATGTTGTCATTCAGGTGCTAAATCAGAAACCAAAAAAACAGAAGATCAGAAGTAAAATGAATTCTAATTCAGAAAACCCGCTTTGAGAAAATTCAAGCGGGTTTTTTTGTTTCCTTTTTTGTAGGAAAGAGGTTAGTCCGAAGAACTCCTCGGAGGGATGAGTTCTCAATTATTTTAGTTCCCGAATTCCGAAATAAACTTGATCCTCATAAGGCGCACTTCTTCTTCATCGTATTCGTCTTCGCCCAATTCTTTGAGAGCATCTTCTACAGAATCGGAATGAGATTCGCGGAAGTATTCGTAAATGTCTTTCTGCCGGTCATCGTCCATCACTTCATCAATGTAATGGGAAATGTTCACACGTGTGCCTGCGGAAACAATGGCCTCCAGTTCGCTGATGAGTTGTTTCATACTGAGTCCTTTCGCATCGGCAATATCTTCCAGACTTAATTTGCGGTCAATATTATGAATAAGAAAAACTTTAAGGCCCGATTTATTCACCGTAGATTTCACGATTAGATCCTGCGGGCGCTCAATTTCATTATCCTTCACATACTTGGCAATCATATCGGCAAAAGGTTTTCCGTAGCGCTGTGCCTTACCCGGTCCCACCCCTGAAACCTTAGACATCTCATCCAAGGTAGTAGGATAATTAATGGTCATTTCAGCAAGCGAAGTTTCCTGGAAAACAACATAGGGAGGAAGCTTTTTATCCTTTGCAACCCTTTTCACCAGATCCTTGAGCATTCCATAAAGAGTCTGATCAAGAGCACCGCCTGCTTGACCGCCACCGCCTGCAATAATTGCCTCTTCATCATCGTCATCCGGATTTTCAAAATCATGGTCCTTGGTAAGCATAAAGGATACAGGTTTCTGAATAAATTCTTTCCCGGCTTTGGTAACTTTAAGTAACCCGTAGTTCTCAATATCTTTTGAAAGAAGTCCGACCACATGTGCTTGTCTTATAACAGCATTCCAAAATTTTTCATCTTTACCGTCTTCTGCTCCCTTGCCGAATATTTCCAGTTCGTGGTGTTTGTATTGCTTGATAAAAGAAGTCAGAGTACCTGTCAGCACATTCACCACATGATTCGCTTTGAATTTCTCCTTCATCTCGATGATGGCTTCAAGAAGCAATGTTACATCATCTTGTCCTTCAAACTTTGTTTTAGGATTGGTGCAGTTGTCGCAGTTACCACAATTTTCGGTTTCATATACTTCACCAAAATAATGTAAGAGCGTTTTTCTGCGGCAAACAGAAGATTCGGCAAAGGTGACGACTTCCTGAATTAATTGTTTGTTTATTTCCTGTTCAGCCACCGGTTTTCCTTTCAAGAATTTTTCCAGCTTCTGAATATCTGCTTCACTATAAAAAGCAATGCATCTGCCTTCTCCTCCATCGCGCCCCGAACGACCTGTTTCCTGATAATATCCTTCTAGACTCTTCGGAATATCATAGTGCATCACAAAACGCACATCGGGTTTATCGATTCCCATTCCGAAAGCGATGGTTGCAACAATTACTTCAATGTCTTCCATCAGGAACTGATCCTGTGTTTTTGAACGAATCTCTTTTTCCAGTCCTGCATGATACGGAAGCGCACGGATGCCATTCGCCTGCAACGTACTTGCAAGCGCTTCGGTTTGTTTGCGGCTCAAACAATAAATAATTCCTGACTTGCCCTGATTCTTGCGGATGTATTTAATGATCTGCTTGGGTGCTTCTATTTTGGAGCGTACTTCGTAATATAAATTCGGGCGGTTGAAGGATGCTTTGAAAACCGTTGCATCAGGAATGCAGAGGTTTTTGAGAATATCCTGCTGAACTTTCGGGGTTGCCGTTGCAGTGAGCGCGATGATCGGCACTCGGCCAATTTCATTGATGAGCTCGCGGATGCGCCTGTATTCGGGGCGGAAATCGTGTCCCCATTCGGAAATGCAATGCGCTTCGTCAATGGCGATGAAAGAAATATTTATGTTCTTAAAGAATTCCACATTGGCTTCCTTTGAGAGCGATTCGGGAGCCACATATAAAATTTTCGTCTTGCCTTCAGTAAGTTCCTGCTTTACTTTTATAATATCTGCTTTAGAAAGGGAAGAATTGAGAAAGTGAGCAATGTTATCTTTTGTGCCAAAACTGCGAATAACATCCACCTGATTTTTCATCAGCGCAATAAGAGGAGAAACCACGATGGCGGTTCCTTCGCTCATGAGTGCAGGAAGCTGATAGCAAAGCGATTTGCCTCCGCCTGTAGGCATGATGACAAACGTATCTTTCCCGTTAAGAATGTTTTTAATTACTTCTTCCTGTTCTCCTTTGAATTTGGAGAATCCGAAAAGTTTTTTCAGATGTCCTTTCAGGGAGAGTTCCTGTATAACAGATGCCATGATGGTCTAAAAATGAGATTTGCTTTTATACAAGTATTCGCTTTGCAAAGTGAATATACAATTATTATTAATACACAAAAAAACTTTTGCCTTATTTTAGACAGATTCCAGATGAGTCTTACCCGCCATTATAGTTCCCACATATAATAAAGAACACGACTGAAAACTATTTCCTGATCGGGATAAAGAAACACCCACCCCCGACCAATTCCTTAATTGACAATTGTCAATTGATAATTGATAACTGGGCTTTCTCTTTAACCACCTCTGCAAAAGTTTTATTTTGAATTTTACTTTCCACCCAGCTCATAAAATCAAACTCCTCCATCGTTGCTTTCTCCATCGGATTTTTCATCAGTTTCAGCAAACTTGTTTTCAATTCCTGAAAAGCAGCGCTACGT
>JACRAL010000091.1 GCA_016213435.1 Bacteroidota bacterium | reverse complement strand
TGCGTGAGCGTAAATGCCGGGGTTGCTTTCTGAGTACTCCCTTTAGTTGAGGGAGGCTTTCTTTTATTGTAAGCCGCAATGGTTTTGCCATGCAGCAAATATACTAAATTTTGGACTATATTATATTTCTAAATGGTATTAGAAATTCAGAAACCACAAAGAGCACAAAGTGTTTCGCAAAGGACACAAAGGGAGTGATTTCTTTGTGCGCTTTGTGTAGATTTCCTTAGTGTTCTTTGTGGTTAAACATGATTTCTGATTTTTTACTATGATCTTGTTCCCGAACTCACGTTACTTAAAATTTTAAATGCGTGTTGCCCTGCAAAACCGAATACATTCTATTTTGAAGGAGCCTCTGCAGATTTCGTGCTTTTTCCAATAGTAAAAACCCTAGAAATATTAAATCCAAGTTTATACCCTCCCTTTAACCAGGAATCGGTGGTGTTTGGAATAAAATAATTCTCGATGATTCCGGACGCGTTGGTAACATTAACGTGAAACACGTGACCTCCGGTTTCAATCTCAATTCCAACAGAAAGGGGTGTGTAATAAGGTTGGTCTGGATTATCTTTTCTGAAAGCAGACATTACATAAAAATAATCGGCAAGCAGGGAAAAGCTGCGCGTTAGTTTCAGTCGGAGTCCTGTGCCGATGGAAAATATATTTGTCTCATCCGCAGCATAGTTATTTCCATTGACTCGTGATAAAACATAATTGCGATGCGTGTAGGTAGGTGCAATTTCGAACGATAAGCGGTTCCCAAATTTTCGGGCAAAAATAATCTGAGAGGTGTATGTAATACGATCCTGTAAAACCTGGTCGGCACTTGCGTTCGCTATCCAGCTGCTGCTGGCACCTGAAAACAATTGAGCTTCGCGGATGGGGGTGAGCGAAGCAATACCGAAAGCAGCTATGCTCAGAGGAACTCTATTGTCAATGGTTTGTTCCAGCAATCTCCATTTGATGGAGCCATCCAGGTTTTCCATCATTTTATTGCGGGCAATTCCGATCTGAAGCTTGTTGGTGATGCCGTAATCAAAAGAAAAGCGCACATCCGAAATGGCATCCCATCCGTAAAGCGTGTGCACTCCACCGTTGCTTGCTCCGCCTATATTCCCAAAACGGTGTGTGATGCGGAAATCCAGATCGCCCTTTCCCATCGTTGCAATAGTTTGCAAGCTGACGATCTTTGTGGTTTTAAACGTGCCTGTTACTTTATTGATGGATTTGTCTTTGGGTGTAATAGAATCAAGCATTTGCAAAAGATCGTCTTGGGCAAAAAGTGCAAGCGATACAAATGAAAACAGGGCGATGAAAAATAATTTCATAAAGGATTATTTTTTGTATTCCGTTAAAGTGCATTTTATAGTTACCTGAACGATTTCCGCAACGTTCTGGGCAATCAGGGTGGGAATGGTGATGTTGTGATCCTTCAGTGCTACATTAAATTTGGATTCAAAAGAAATTTCTCCTCCTTTGATGGTTACAGTTCCTTCGATTGTTCTTTCCTGTACCACACCGTGCATGTCTAATTTTCCGGTTACAGTGGCTTTGTAAGTGCCGTCTTTTTTATAATCGATCTGCTCGTTTACTTTTCCCTTGAAAGTGGCATACGGATATTTATCGCTCTCCATATACTTTTCATTGAAGTGCTCTTCCATCAGCTTTTTGTCGAACGTAAAACCTTTGATGGTAACTTTTATGGCAACCTCTCCTGTGGCAGCGTTGAAAATTGGTTTTGCTGTTTTATTGATGGCGGAAATATCTTCGATCGGACCACTGGAGAAGAAACTGATGTCACATGTCTTACCTAGATAGATTTGCGCCTTCAGCACCGTGCTGCCAAACAGTATAGCGGCAATCAGGAAAATATTTTTTGCTTTCATATTATTTAGATTTTTTGACTTTAATTTTATTTGGCGTTTCCTCATTGTAACCATCTTCTTTTCCAAGTTCAATTCGGTGAAGAATTTAGTTTGTCTCTGAAAAAAATAATTTTCTAATGCAAAGTAAGTAATAAAAATGGGACATAAAAAATCTTGAGAAGAAAAAATAGTTCACGAAAAATATTTTAGCGCACTTTATGATTTAGTTTGTCTCGGTAATTCAATCTTCCACAAATATTTTACTTACTTTTGGAGTAATTCTATTATGGCAATTCTCGGAAGCATATTGAAGCAGGCAATCGGATTAAGCAAGGCGATGCCGCGCATTACTCAGGACGGATACCGCATCCAGACGAGGACATTGCGCAGGCTGCTTTCCAAAGCCGAATACACTGCTTTTGGCGAGCAGTATAATTTCTCCAAGCTGCTGAATGAAAAAGACCTGGTGAAAGCTTTTCAAAGTGCAGTGCCCACGCACGATTACAATAAAATTTTTCGCAGGTGGTGGTATCGTTCTTTGAACGGAGAATCGTTTATCTGCTGGCCAGGGAAAGTAAAATATTTTGCGCTCAGTTCAGGAACTTCCGAAGCATCGAGCAAGCAAATTCCGGTAACAAAAGATATGCTTCGTGCGATACGAAGAGCCAGCATGAAACAACTTCTTGCTCAATCGCATTATAATTTACCGAAAGAGCATTTTGAACGCGGCATCCTGATGCTCGGAGGAAGCACACACCTTAATTTTAACGGAACTTATTTTGAAGGCGACCTTAGCGGAATCACCACGAGCAACATTCCCTTTTGGTTTCAGCATTTTTATAAACCGGGAAGAAGGATATCTCGCGAGCGGGACTGGAATGCCAAGCTCGATGACATTGTGCAGAACGCCAAGGACTGGGATATCTCCACCATCTGCGGAGTGCCCGCCTGGATACAAATTCTTTTTGAAAGGATCATTGCGCATTACAATGTGAAAACCATTCACGATATATGGCCCAACCTTACCATCTATGTTCACGGAGGAGTGGCGCTTGCTCCCTATAAAAGCGGCTTTGAAAAATTAGTTACGCATCCGCTTATCTACATGGAAACTTATCTTGCCAGCGAAGGATTCATTGCCTATCACGACAATCCGAACAGCGAAGGCATGCGTTTGGTGATCGACAACGGAATATTTTATGAATTTGTTCCTTTCAATGAAACTAATTTCGGCTCTGACGGAAACCTGAAAGAAAATGCCGAAGCGCTTTCGATTGCGGATGTTCAGGAAGGAGCGGAATATGCCTTGCTGATCTCCACCTGTTCCGGTGCATGGCGATACCTGATTGGCGATACAATCAAATTCACTTCGGTGGAGAAGCAGGAGGTCATTATTACCGGGCGGACAAAACATTTCCTGAGCTTGTGCGGAGAACATCTTTCGCAGGATAATATGAACCGCGCGATTGAACTTGTTGCGCATGATCTGAACATTGACATAAAAGAATTTTCTGTGGTGGGCATTCCTTACGGATCTCTTTTTGCACATAAATGGTATATAGGAACAGACGATGCGGTTGACGCAGTTGTTTTGAAAGAAAAAATTGATGAGCAGCTGAAAAACCTGAACGATGATTACCGGGTTGAACGAATTGCAGCATTGAAAGAAGTGATCGTGGAAATTCTGCCCACCTCTGTTTTTTATGCATGGATGGAACAGAAAGGCAAAATGGGAGCGCAGAATAAATTTCCGCGTGTGATGAAAAATAAACATCTTGCCGAGTGGGAATTATTTCTGAAAGAAAATATTAAAAAATAGTTACTATTCAGTGGGTATGGTATAATTGATAAAATAAGCCAACCCCGATAGCTATCGGGAACGAATGCGAATGATTCTAATGTTTTATTCGTGATATTCGCATAAATTCGTATCTTTTGCATTATTTTAACTGTGGCACTGAACAGTAACAAAAAATAAAAAATGACACTTAGCCTGATCTATCAAGGATTGATTATTATTCTGCTGCTCACCTTTTCCTTTGGTCCTGCTTTTTTTTCATTGATAAATACCGGTATAAAACACGGGTATAAGCAAGGCTCCCTGCTTGCATTTGGCGTGGTGTTGAGCGATTTTTTTCTTTGTTCGCTCATTTGTCTGCTTGTCTATTTCGGAGCCGTAAACCTGTTGCATTCTGAAAAAGCCCAGACCTTTTCCGCCATCATCGGAGGTGTGATTTTAATTGTTTTTGGCGCTTTCTATTTTCAAAAACATGTTACCAAAACCGAGACATCTATTGAAGTGGATTATCGGGCACCGCATCCATTGCTGATGATCACCAAGGGATTCCTGCTTAACTTTTTTAATCCCACCGTGTGGTTTTTGTGGCTGGGAAATGTAACAGCCGTGAGCAAAACGCTTGATTACTCACTCATTAAAATGCTCATCTTTTTTTCCATTGTACTGGGAGCCGTATTGTGTGTTGAACTGGCTAAAGTGTTTCTGGCAGAAAAGATCAAAATTTATCTTACCGACAGGTTAATGACCATTGTTAACTACATCACCGGAACCGTATTGGTTATTTTTGGTTTGGCGCTGATTTACCATCACTACTTCGCTAAATAATAACGTGAGTTTCGCTTAAGAATTAGTCCCGTGAGGGACCGCATATTGGTAGAAAACAATGATGTGCATCCATTCAAAGTCCCCGTAGCCGGTAAGTTGTATTTGTATTAGGTAGCCGCGAAGATCATTCTTCGTGGCGAAGTTGCAGGTAAGCTGGGCTTACATTCCTCTAATAAGTTTTTTTTTGCGTAACAGTAAGCACCGCTTACAAATTACTTACCCACGCAGTGAAACTGCGCGGGTACAACAGCACCTTTACAGCTTAGAGCCTTCGATGTGCATCGTGATGCAGGTTTTACGCATTAAATTAACAGTCTATAGTTCATTGAAATATGCAGGATGTGTTTGTGTGTGGTTAATAGTTTTGTTGATTGGCAGAAAAATGCAAATCAACAACTACTTTAAAAGCATTGAAGATCCACGTA
>JACRAL010000090.1 GCA_016213435.1 Bacteroidota bacterium | reverse complement strand
GCAATAGCTCCTGCCTTTCCGTATCAGGTAGAATCTTGAAAAGTGCAAATATATGTTCTTTCGTAGTCATCGTATATTTAATATTTGTGCCAAAGGTAAGCAAAAATTATTAATCAACCATCAATTAGATAAGAGCCAAAACTTTTAATGTCATGCAAAAATCCCAAGGAAGGAACAGAGTTAAAAAAGGGATTGGCCGGATGTTATCTCGGTATCGGGCTTGTTCACTGGGGTCAAGGCAGTTTTGAAAAAGCCCTGGAATATATTTTTAAGTCCTTACGGATTAACAAAGAACTTGGCAACAAAACCGGAATATTGATTTGCTGCAATGATATCGGATGCGTTTATCGCAATCAGCAAGATTATAATAAAGCTTCGGAATATTACAATAAGTCTTTAAAATTATGTAAAGAAACAGGCAATAAAACGGGGATGTCGTTGTGCTACGGTAACCTTGGGCTTGTTCACACGGAACTGGGAAACTCAGCTTTCAATAAAAAAGCAAAAGCGGAAAATTTTGATCTTGCCATAGAGTATTTTTCAAAATCTTTAAAAATCAGTGAAGAGATTGGGAATAAAAGCGTTTCGACTCAGAATTATATATGTATTGGAAATTTATACTCTAAACTGGGTAATCATAAAAAAGCCATTGAGTTTTGTGATAAAGGGATTGAACTTGCAAAAACAATAGGTGAGTTAGATATCCTGAAAGAAGCATACCTGTTTATTTCCGGAGTTTATGCAAATGCCGGCGAATTCTCAAAAGCTTATGAGCATCATTTATTATATTCCCAGGTAAATGATTCGGTTTTTAAAGATAAAAGCACAAAAAGAATAGCCGAAATGCAGACAAAATACGAAAACGCTGAAAAAGAAAAAGAAAATGAATTGCTGAAAAAAGACAAAACCTTAAAAGAAGCACAGATAAAAAGGCAGAATATTTTGATATACTCGATTGTTTCCGGCTTTGTATTAATGTTTGTGCTGGCTTTTGTAATATTCCGCAGTTACAGGCAAAAGAAGAAGGCGAATACGCTGCTTGCATTTCAGAAGGCGGAAATCCTTAAGAAAAACGAAGCGTTGCAACAACAGCAAGACGAAATTCTTCAACAGAATGAAGAAATAAAACAACAAACCGAAGAAATTTTAACACAACGGGATTTGCTATCCGAAAAAAATGATGAACTGTCTTTAAAAAATCAACAGATAACCGACAGTATTGAATATGCGCAGTTAATACAAAATGCCATATTGCCGAATGATACTAAATTAAAAAAATATCTGAAAGATTATTTTATACTGTATAAGCCTAAGGATATTGTCGGCGGCGATTTTTACTGGTTCTCGAAACACGGCGATAACATTTTTGTCGCGGCAGCCGATTGCACAGGTCACGGAGTGCCCGGCGGTTTCATGTCCATGCTCGGTTATTCGTCGTTAAACAATATTATTAATGAAAAGAGAATTTATACGCCATCCGAAATCCTCGAAAATCTTAATCTGCAAATTTCTGCTGCATTCCAACAGGACGATAAAGATGTGGTAACACAAGACGATGGTATGGATATAACGTTATGCTGCATAAACAAAACAAAAAAGGAAATACAGATAGCATGCGCGAATCAAAATGCTTATCTGGCTGTTAACAATGAATTGAAAATAATAAAAGGTGATATATATTCTATAGGCGATAAGCTGAAAGCAAATGAATCCGGTCTTTATACCAATCAAGTCTATCCGTTGACCGAAGATTCCATACTTTATTTATCGTCCGACGGGTATCAGGATCAGTTCGGGGGAACGGATGAAGAAAAGTTCTCTGTCGGCAGGTTCCTGGAATTATTGGAGACCAACCATCAACTGCCCATGGAGGCGCAACTGTCGGTACTAAATTCAACGTTCATCGAATGGAAGGGCCACAACAGGTAAATTGATGACATATTGATTATAGGGATAAAATTTAAGTTTTAATGACCTGATTTTTCCTATTAATTTATACACTACATCAAAAAATTGAGACTATTCTTGGGATTATAGATTTTTTTTGCATTTCTTTGTAGTGTACAAATTATACACTACATGAGTTTTATAAGAAAAATTAAAAAAGCAGGTTC
>JACRAL010000086.1 GCA_016213435.1 Bacteroidota bacterium | reverse complement strand
TTCCTGAAGTATTACGGTTCTCAACGTTTCATAATGCGGTAATTCTATCATAGTTTTCTTCCGTTTATCTATTTACCCGTTCACCGGTTTTTATCCTAAAATGAAATCTATATCGTTTTCAGTCAACGATTTGATTGAAGCGTTGTCGCTTGCAATGATGTTTTCGAATAATTCTGATTTCTTTTGCTGAAGAAGCAAGATTTTTTCTTCGATGCTTGCTTTGGTTATTATTCTGTAATTCATAACTTTCCTGGTTTGTCCTATGCGGTGGGCGCGGTTCATACCCTGCATTTCCGCGGCGCGGTTCCACCAAGGCTCAAAAATGAAAACGGTGTCGGCGGCAGTCAGGTTTAAACCCACGCCGCCGGTTTTCAACGTCATCAAGAACGCTTTGCAACGGCTGTCGTTTTGAAAACGATCTACCAGTGTTTGTCGGTCTTTGGTGGAGCCGGTCATGGAAACGAAATCTATTCCTTCTTTGTCAAGCTGTTCGCCAATGAGTTCGACGCTGGCTATGAAATTAGTGAAAATGATTACCTTGTGATCATTTGCCACGGCGTCGGCCACATATTCAATCAGCATTTCAACCTTTGGCGATGCAATGGTATTGTTCGATTTTGACTCGGGAACCGACGCGATTTGCCGTAATTCGGTAAGCGCCTGGAAGAATAAGAATTGCGATTTCTGAATTCCATTGATTGCAATTTCGCGTTTTAGCGATTCGTGATAATAGGCGCGGCGTTGTTCGTACAGGCGTTTCTGGTCTTCGCTCATTTCCACAAACAATTCCTGCTCAATCTGATCCGGCAATTCTTTCAAAACGTCTTTCTTTAAACGACGTAAAATGAATGGATATATTTTTTTGCGAAGGGTGTAAATTGCGTCTTTGTCGTTATTCTTCTGAATGGGCAAAGCGTAATCATGATTGAACTCGTTGATTGAGCCAAACATAGCCGGATTTAGAAATCTGAACAACGAATATAACTCGCTCAGATTGTTTTCGATAGGCGTGCCGCTCAATGCCAGCCGGTGTTTTGCCTGCAAAAGCATAACGGCTTGTGTGACTTGCGCATTCAGGTTTTTAATGTTTTGTGATTCGTCGAGAATTACATAGTAAAATTCCTGACCTTTAAATTTTTCCACGTCGTTTCGCACCATTGCATACGTGGTGAAAATCAGATGACGTTTTCGGGCTTCGTTAAAATCTCTATTGTTGCCATAGTAGCAATAGCAGGTGAGTTTGGGGTTGAATTTGGTGATTTCGTTTTGCCAGTTGAAAAGCAAACTTTTGGGCATCACAATCAATGTCGGCATTTTTTCATCCGGATATATTTTCGACAGTAGCGCTATTGCTTGCAGTGTTTTACCTAACCCCATATCGTCTGCCAGACAGCCGCCAAGTTTGTGCGTATGAAGATAATCAAGCCACTTGAAACCTTGTTTCTGATAATTACGCATTTCTGCATTTACTTTTGGCGTTTGTGTTTTGGCGGATTTGAGATTGTTGAAACCCTCGAAAACTTCGCGATGCCTTGTAAACGTGGCATTTGAAATTTTCTCGCCTATCAGTTCATCAATCAGCGGCAAATCGAAAAACGAAATGGAAACCTTGTTCTTGTTCTTCTTGAAAATGCGTTCCAGTTTTCTGATGTACGATTGATTAATAATGGTGCGGACGCCGTCGTTTAATTGTATGTAATTCTGCTTGTTAAACTGATTAATGGCGTCAATAATCGAAATTTTCTGTCCGTCGAAATCCAAATCGCCGTCGCCTTCCAGAAAATCAATTCCATGGTCTATTGTGATGTTTAGTTTTGGCGCTACGGCGTATATTTTGTAGGTTTTCAGCTTTTCAGCGCCGAAAATAGTGAATTTTATGAGAAGCGAAGGCAATTCGTTGATTATGAAGTTGTGCGCCACGTCTTGCGGAAGCACAAACAGATTGTCTTCAACGAACAGATTGTCTTTTTGTTCTTTGGCCGTAGCGTATTTTCTTACGAGTTTGGTAACTTCCTCTCT
>JACRAL010000085.1 GCA_016213435.1 Bacteroidota bacterium | reverse complement strand
GTATATTTACAAAGTAAAATTGTATCATACCGATACAAAAAAAGAATGGGACAAGGTAGTCGTCTTAAACAAAGCACAAAAAGAACTGGTAAAGGTTTTAAAGTGTAGTGTATAAAATTGAGGGTAAATTCAGGTAATTAAAATGTAAATTTAGTGCGAATAATTTTGCAGGTAATTAAAAATCAGGGTTATGGCATTTTTGCGACAGGACGAAAAAGGTGACGCCACCTATTTACGGATATTTCAGAGCTACAGAGACCCCAGCGGCAAGAACAGGCATCGCACCTTGTTTAATTTGGGGAAAGCTTCAGATTATTCTCCAGAGGCGTTAAAGAGAATCGGTCAGGCTCTAACCCTAGGTTTGCCGGAACTTAAAAAAAGTAGTATATTTGTATAAATTCGAATGAATATGGAACTCAGAATAAATGTTGAAGTAAATCAAATAATAGGTTTAATCAGGCAAATGCCTTCAGAGCATAAACTGAAAATTAAGAAGGAACTTGACAAAGAAGTTAAGCAAAAAACCTTGAGTAAAAATGATTCAAGTTTGACAGAATTATTGTTATCTGGACCAGTTATGACAAATGAAGAAAAAGAGAATTTTAAAAATATTCAAAAATATTTTGATCTATGGACAAAGACAGCGTTTGCCTAGACACATCTGTTTTAATTGACTACTATAGAAAAAAGGATAAAACAAAAACAATATTTGTAAAATTATCCACTCAATATTCATTTTCTATATCTGTCATAACCAAACTTGAGATACTGACAGGAATAACAGAAAATCAGAAGGGTTTTTGGAATAATGTTTTTCAGAAACTTGAAATTATTCCATTAAACGAACCAGAGATTGAAATTGCGGCTGACATTATTCGTTATCTGACAAAGCGAAATAAAATAATAGGAATAAAAGATATTTTGATCGGCTCCACAGCACTTTCAAAAGGGTTAAAATTGGCGACATTAAACAGGAAGGATTTTGACAGAATAGACGGTCTTAAATTGATTGAATAATTATTTTACGCAACCCCACCCGGCGCAAGCCTCATGCTGCAATGGATTGACAATGCTAAGCAGCCTCCGGCTGCTATGCGCAAATAATTATTGTATTGCAGCACGAAGTCCTGCGCCGATACCGTTAGCTGCAAAACGGAAATGTGTCCGGACAATAAAAAAATAAACAATGACAAACAACAATTTAAAAACAGGACTAACTATCATTTTAATAATGATTTGTTTTATTATTAATGCCCAAAACCAGAAGAAACTCGACTCCCTCTTTACTGTCATAAAAACCGCCAGACACGACACCACCCGTGTGAAAGCTTATATAGGTTTATGCTGGGAATACAATAGCTCAAACCCTGACACTGCCCTGTATTTTGGAAACCTCGGACTAAAGCTTGCTACCGTCATTGCGAGCCGTCGCCCTGAGCCTGTCGAAGGGGGAGCGAAGCAATCTCACAACGACATTTACCTTGCCGCCCAAAAAGGAATGGCACAGTGTTACAACAATATCGGTGTTGTTTACATGTATCAAGGGCTTTACGACAAAGCCATTGAGTATTATTTAAAATCTTTGAAAATATACGAAGGATTACTTGCCGATTGCAAGGATAGAAAAGACTGCTTGCCGGTCAGGAAGGGAATGTCAGCCTGTTACGCCAATATCGGCAGTGTTCACCGTAACCAGGGCAGTTACGATAAAGCCATAGAGTATTATTTAAAGGCTTTGAAAATATACGAAGAATTACTTGCCGACTGCAAGGATAAAAAAGCCTGCCTGCCGGTCAGGCAGGGAATGTCAGACTGTTACCGCAGTATCGGCATTGTTCACTCTGACCAGAGCAATTACGACAAAGCCATAGAGTATTATTTAAAGGCTTTGAAAATAAAAGAAGAATCAGGAGATAATAAAGGAATGTCAGACTGTTACACCAATATCGGCATTGTTCACTATTACCAGGGGCTTTACGACAAAGCCATAGAGTATTATTTAAAGTCTTTGAAAATAAAAGAAGAATCAGGCGATAAAAAAGGAATGTCAGCCTGTTACACCAATATCGGCCTTGTTCACCATGAACAGGGCAGTTACGACAAAGCTATAGAGTATTATTTAATGTCTTTGAAAATTAAAGAAGAATTGGGCGATAAAAAAGGAATGTCTATGTGTTGCAACAATATCGGACTTGTTCACAAAGACCAAGGGCTTTACGACAAAGCCATTGAGTATTATTTAAAGGCTTTAAAAATATACGTAGAATCTGGCGATAAAAAAGGAATGTCAGCCTGTTACAACAATATCGGCAATGTTCACCTTGCCCAGGGCAGTTCCTCCACTAACCAAAAAGTCAGGGCGGACAAGTACGACAAAGCCATAGAGTATTATTTAAAGGCTTTGAAAATAGATGAAGAATCAGGCGATAAAAACGGGATAGCTATAGTTTGGGGTAACATTGCCTCTTTACACATAACCCTTGCCGATTCAGTAGCTACTACACAAAACGAAAAAATTAAGCATTACAACGAAGCTGTTAATTATGGTTTAAAATCTTTAAATCTTGCGAGAGAAATTAAAGCTATTCCAATGGAAAATAGTGCTGCTGGTTTTCTTCAAAAAGCTTACAAAGGTCTTGGTAATACTATCAAGGCATTGGAATATGCCGAAATCTTCATTGCCACACAAGATTCCATGTTTAAAGAAGAAAAGACCAAAGCCCTTGCAGGCATGGAAGCAAAATACCAAAATGAAAAGAAACAATTGGAGATAGATAAACTTGGAAAAGAAAAAGAATTACAGTTATCTGAAAATAAAAAACAAAGAATAGTTATTTTTTCTGTTATAGCAGGCTTGGTGTTAATAATTGTTTTTGCGGTTTTTGTTGTAAACCGTCTCCGCATTACACGCAAGCAAAAACGGATTATTGAAACTCAAAAAGATGAAATAGAAGCACAGCGAGATTTAGTGACAGAACAAAAACAACACATCGAGAACATTCATGAGGAACTTACCGATAGCATCAGATATGCTGAGAGAATACAAAAAGCCGTACTTCCCAGTGAACTTTATATCAAAGATAAAATTCAGAGCGAATTCTTCATTCTATTTAAACCAAAGGATATTGTTTCCGGTGATTTCTATTTTGTAGAACAAAGAAAACACTGGTTATTAATTGCCGTAGCAGATTGTACCGGACACGGTGTTCCGGGCGGTTTCATGAGTATGCTTGGAATATCTTTTTTAAATGAAATTATCGCTAAAGAAGAAATACAATCTGCAAGCCATGTTCTGGATGAATTAAGAAATTATGTAATTCATTCATTACAACAAAAAGGTGCAATGGGTGAACAGAAAGATGGAATGGATATAGCTTTTGTTGCTTTAAATACTGATACCAATGAATTACAATTTGCAGGTGCTAATAATCCTTTATATATAGTTTCTGGTTTGAAGTTTGAAGTTTTAAATTTTGAAAAAGGCGACCAAAATAACATCAAACAAGAAACACCTGTCCTGAGCCGTCGCCCTGAGTTTGTCGAAGGGGAAGCCGAAGGGTCAAACATCAAACTAACTGAAGTTAAAGGAGACAAGATGCCTGTTGCAATTCACGACAGTATGAATAATTTTACTAATCAAATTATACAATTACAAAAAGGAGATATTATTTACTTAATGAGCGATGGTTATGAGGATCAATTTGGAGGACCCAAAGGTAAAAAATTCTATGCAAAAAATTTGAATCAATTACTTGTTGAGAATTGTATAAAACCAATGTTAGAACAAAAAGAAATACTTGATAATACTATTGAAAACTGGAAAAATAATTATGAAATAAAATACGAACAAACAGATGATATTACGGTTTTGGGCATTAAAATAAATTGATCACAAGCCATACTACCTATAACAAATTTTAGGTGAAAAACATCCCGATTATGCAAGTTCTTTAAATAATCTCTCCTCATTATACGATGATATGGGTAATCACGCTGCTGCCGAGCTTTTGTATATTGAGGCAAAAAATATCCATAAAGAAGTCATGGGTAAAAAACATCCTTCTTATTTATTTATATTTTGGTGGTACTGTTTGGTACTGTTTTTTTTATTCCGGATTTTTTTCTCATTTTGCAGTAAATTTAATTCTGGTTATATGAAAAAAATGTTAATAATTTTAACTTCATTTATTTTACTTACAGGTTGTCTTACTGTTGAATTCAAGGAATATAAATTTGAACTGAACCCTGATAAATCGGGCACGCTTACTATAAAGTTTATCAATATCAGGGCGGTGTGCGAAAATAAAACAGCAGCGGACAGCGTATCGGATGCAGACTACAATGAACTCGTCAATGCATACCTGAATGGTACCCGGATAGAAGATGATTTTGCAAATGCTCATGTTATCAGCAAGCGCCTTTTCGAAGAAGACGGGAAACTATGCGGCGAAACGGTGCTAAAATTCGACAGCATTTCGCAGGTAAATATTTTTCAGTACGATCCTTCCGGCCCGTTAATGCTGATGACAAATGTGCTGAATGAAAAATATTATGACTCAAACGGAAATAAAGGTCCGGATTATTTTCCTGCCGTATTCTGGGATAAATCTGTAAAAACACTTATCCTGAAAAATGCTATAGCAACAGATATTGACTCTACAAAAGAATTACTGGGCTTTTACAGAAAAAATAAAAACTAATATATGACACAAAAATTTAAGTCGGGTTTAATAGCAACGGTTATTCTTGGAATTTTATTTTTTATTTTCGGATTTGTTACCTGGCTCAATGGCACGCTCATTCCTTACCTGAGGATTGCCTGCGAACTCAATTATTTTCAATCGTTGCTCGTGGCATTTGCCTTTTACATTTCTTATTTTGTAATGGCCCTGCCTTCTGCATGGATTCTTAAAAAAACAAATTTTAAAAAGGGAATGATGCTGGGATTGCTAATCATGGGCGTGGGAGCTCTTGTTTTTATTCCTGCCGCACACAGCCGTTTTTACGGGTTATTTCTAACGGGACTTTTTATTATCGGCACAGGGTTGTCAATTTTACAGACCGCTTCTAATCCTTATATAACCATTGTAGGCCCTATTGAAAGCGCGGCAAAACGCATCAGCATTATGGGCATCTGCAATAAGGTGGCTGGAGTTCTTGCTCCTGTGATCCTTGGCGCCGTTATCTTAGCCGATGCGGATAATCTTGTGAAGGAACTGCAGCAAATGAACCCACTGCAAAAAGCGGAGCAACTGAATGAACTTGCTTCGCGGGTAATCGTTCCGTATTCTTTAATGGCGGCCGTACTCGCCGCACTTGCTTTACTCATCCGGTTTTCTCCATTGCCAGAGATCGAAGCGGAGCAGGAAAAGAATGAAGGACAAAATTTTTCAGATACCAAAACAAGCGTCTTTCAATTTCCGAATTTAATGTTGGGCGTACTGGCAATTTTTCTCTATGTCGGCGTTGAAGTGATGGCAGGCGATACTATTGGCACATATGGCCATTCGCAGGGCATACCCTTGTCTGAAGCAAGAAACTTTACGGCATTTACCTTAACGGCCATGGTGATCGGTTATATCATCGGCATCTTTTCAATTCCCAAACTGATCTCACAATCAAAGGCGCTGGCAATTTCGGCTGTAACCGGAGTTTTATTCAGCATCGCCGCAATCCTTACCAAGGGATACGCGTCTGTTTTATGTATTGCATTGCTCGGCCTTGCCAATGCGTTGATGTGGCCTGCCATCTGGCCTTTGGCAATAAACGGTCTGGGTAAATTCACAAAAACCGGCTCTGCATTGCTTATTATGGCTATTGCCGGGGGAGCGCTTTTACCGTTATTATATGGCCGCCTTGCCGATATTAAATTAATAGGGCCTCAGCAGGCTTACTGGATCATGGTCCCCTGTTATTTTTTTATTTTGTTTTACAGCATTAAAGGGAGCAAGCTGAAGAACTGGAAAATCTTATGATATTTGATTTGTCTGCAAAGTATACTGCTTCTTAATAGGTTTGCGAAAAGAAAACTATTTAGAAGTCAGTTATATTGAGCTAATGAATTTACAATTTTTCGGAAATTCATTTAGTCGAAAAATAACATTATGTAGATAATATTTCTTTAAAAAAATTATTTATTTTGAGAATAGATTAATATATTTGAAAGTTCTTATTAAGATTGTCTTTGTTAATATAAAATTAATTTTGTCATGCAAAATATTTTAAACAGGTTGAAAGTAAGTTTTTTATTGCCGTATTTCGTGATCCTTCTTTTATTCGCCGGGTGCGGTAATCAGGATGAAAAGAACAAGGAACTTGAGGTTAAAATAGATAGTTCCGCCTCTACCTTAGTGAAATTTAATAATACGCTCTTCAGCGTTCCGTCTCCCTATCAATTAGCATTCTTAGTCAAAGAACAAAAAGTTGATTATAACAAGGAGTATCTGAATCCTACAAGCAACACCAATAAATACACAACCGATTTCAAAAAAGCCTTAAACCTGGGCATATATGGCGCTAACCTCGGTTATATCAACATTTATGAACAAAACCCGGATGCCATTAACTATTTTGCGGTGATTAAAGGATTAGCCACTCAACTGAATATCATCGGCGCTTTCAATCCAAAAACGATTTCAAGGATCGAGAAAAACATGAGCAACAAGGATTCTCTTCTCTTCATCCTTTCCGGCACATACAGAAACGCTGACCAGTATCTGAAAGACAATAAACGCGACGATGCGGGCGTCTTGATTCTTGCCGGCGGATGGGTCGAGGGCGTTCATATCCTTACACAAATTGCGGGCAAACAGAAAAACCAGGAAATCATCAACCGCATCGGGGAGCAGAAGCACCCGTTAGACAATCTTATCAAGATTATGTCGCCCTACTACAACCAGTCTGAAGATTTTTCAAAACTCATTGATTCCCTCATTGATCTTGCATATGATTTTGACGGGATTGATTTCAAATATAAATATGAGGAACCTGCGGTAGATGTTGAAAATAAAATTTCTACCATAAACGGAAAGACTGAAGTAATCATGTCGAACGACCAGTTAAAAACCATTTCTGAAAAAATTACTAAAATCCGGAAAAGTATTGTTGGATAGATTTAGATTATAGATGTAAATTAAATTTTTTTACCAGATGAAAAGAGTATTGATAATAACTATGGGAATAATGGCAATCAGTCTGTATTCCGGTTATTCTTTTTCACAGGCTACGGATGAGGTTATGAAGTATTGCACCAAATATATCTCGCATCCGTATATTTCCGATGGACAGCAATACCGGGCTTTGCTTAACGGCGATGAGGTTGCTGAATTTCATGCAACATTTTATGGCGGCAGCACTTACAGGATTGCAGCCTGCAGCGGCCAGAATGAAGCAAACCTGATTTTTTCAGTGTATGACAGCGACCGGCACCTTCTTTTCACCAATAAAGATTATGAAAATACGCCCTATTGGGATTTTAAGTTTAAAACCACTATTGACTGCATCATCGAAACCCAGCTTGATCAGAAAAACAAAACATCCGGACTGGCTATCATGCTTATTGGTTTTAAACAATAATTTATGAAAATAAATGCAATGATAAATTAAAAGGCATTATGGATGTTTGTAATGCCTTTTTTGTTATACAATCGAATTTTAACAAATGAGTGAGAAAATATTAAAAGCCTTAATGCAGCTTTTCGCGATTATTGCCCGCCCGGACAGTAATCTGCAGGATCGGAGACAGGTTGTTGAAACATTTTTAAAACAACTCCTGAACCAGGAACTGGTAGATGAATATCTTAAATCTTTTGTTGAATATTATAATATTTATCAGCAAAAACAAACCGAAGGGAAACGGGCAAAAATGATTTCATTCAGTTCTGTAAAGGTATTGAAAATTTGCACTGCCATCAATGAAGAGCTCACCCAGAAGCAGAAATTTATTGTTCTCATACGTCTCCTTGAATTCATCAAATCCGACTCGCCCGAAGTTGCCGGCGGCGAATATGAGATATCCGAACAGGAATATGAATTTGTTACAACCGTTTCCGATACGTTCAATGTCACAGAAGATGAATTCAACAGGATAAAGGCTTTTATTATCTATCCTTTCGACAGGATACCGGATTCCTCAAGAATACTCATCATCAACAGCGATAAAGATTACAAACATCCTAAAACAAAACATCTGTATTCCGAGTTCCTCCGCGGGCAGATACGTGTTTTCCATGTGGTATCCACCAATATGTACCTGATGCGTTACCTCGGGGAACAGGAGTTGTATCTCAACGGGCAGATGGTTCAGCAGGACAAAGTCTTTGTGTTGAATATCGGCTGTACGATCAGGAATACAAAGATACGCCCTATATATTACAGCAACATTGTCGCCGCTTTCCTGGAAGATATGGAGCGTACCAAGATCGTTTTTGATATAAGAAATGTTGAATTCAAATTCAAAGGCGGAAAGGTAGGACTACATCCGATTAATTTTGCCGAAGAATCAGGCACGCTTGTGGGTATCATGGGCGCCAGCGGCGCCGGTAAAACTACTTTATTGAATGTTCTCAACGGAGCATCAGCTCCCACATCCGGCGAAGTCTGCATCAACGGCTTTAACATATTCACGCAGAAAGATAATGTGGAAGGCCTTATCGGCCATGTTTCGCAAGACGATCTTTTAATCGAAGAATTAACCGTTTTTCAAAACCTGTATTATAATGCCCGGCTTTGCTTTGATAATTATACGGAACAACAGCTCATAGATACGGTTGATAACCTGCTGAGGAACCTCGGCTTGTTTGAGATCAAGAACATGAAGGTGGGCAGTCCACTGAATAAAAAGATCAGCGGCGGCCAGAGAAAAAGGCTGAATATTTCGCTTGAACTGATACGGGAGCCGGCTGTGCTTTTCCTTGATGAACCCACTTCAGGACTTTCGTCGCGCGACTCTGAAAATATCATGGACCTGCTCAAGGAATTAGCGTTTAAGGGCAAGCTCGTGTTTGTGGTTATTCACCAGCCTTCTTCCGATATTTTCAAGATGTTCGACAAACTGATTATTCTTGACACTGGCGGTTATCTTATCTATAACGGCAACCCGATAGATTCGATCATATATTTTAAATCACGCATACACCAGGCAGACTGGAATGAAAGCGAATGTACGGTGTGCGGCAATGTTAACCCGGAACAGATATTCAACATTGTTGAGGCAAGCGTTCTCGATGAATATGGAAATCCCACCCATACGCGGAAAACATCCCCCAAGGAATGGCAGCAGCATTATAAAAAACAGCTTGAAAGCGAGCCCACGAAAGAAATTCATGTTCCCGAAAGCGTTCCTGAGATTTCATTTAAGATACCCAATAAATTCAGGCAATGGAAAGTTTTTACCATACGCGATGTTCTTTCGAAACTCGCTAACACACAGTATATGTTCATCAATATACTGGAGTCGCCGGTGCTTGCATTTTTCCTTGCTTATATTATCCGGTATTACAATGTTGATATTACCAATGAATACGGTTATACGCTTCTGAGCAACAGCAATCTCCCGGTTTATATTTTCATGGCCGTGATTGTTGCAATTTTCGTCGGGTTAACGGTGAGCGCCGAAGAAATCATTAAAGACCGGCTTATATTGAAACGTGAAGCATTCCTGAACCTGAGCCGGGGCAGTTACCTGATGTCGAAAATCGTGATATTGTTCACATTGTCTGCAATCCAGGCGCTCTGCTTTGTTCTGATAGGAAATTCCGTGATGGGGATTAAAGGAATGTATTTTCATTACTGGTTTGCATTGTTCAGCTCCTTCTGTTTTGCAAATGTGCTTGGATTGAATGTTTCCGACAGTTTTAAAACAGCGGTTACCATTTATATTTTAATCCCGTTCTTAGTTATTCCACAGATGATCCTCAGCGGGATTATTGTGAAATTCGACAAACTGAATCCGGATATTTCTTCGCCCAATGAAATTCCCTTCTACGGAGAAATTATCACAGCCCGCTGGGCATATGAAGCTCTTGCCGTACATCAGTTCAAAGACAATGAATATGAAAAAATGTATTATCCATATGATAAGGTAAAGAAAACGTCGAACTATAAAAAGGATTACTGGCTCACGCGCTTAGATAATGAAATCAGTACGGTTAAACGTGATTTTGACGATAAGGTAAAAAAGGAAAAAGTTACAAAATGCATAGATATACTAAGGAATGAAATTAAAGATGAGATTTTTTACAATACAAAAGTAAAATTCGAAGGCGATCCCGAAAATCTTTATTATGAGAAACTGAAGCCCGAGAATATAGATCAGGTTAAAACTTATTTCACAGTATTACGGCAGTATTATATCAAACTTTACAACAATGCCAGCGAGAAGGAAGAACAATTCAATAAAACGCTGCAAAAAACCGATAAACTGAAGAAAGAGATTGAGGAAAAGAGGCGGAATTATTTTAACGACAATCTCGAAAAACTTGTCTGTAACAATGATGTGGAAGACCGGGTGGTTGAATTCAAATCCCATCTGTTTCGCAAAATTGATCCTATTTTCCAGGATCCGACCCATGGTTTTATAAAAGCTCATTTTTATGCGCCCAGGAAAAAATTATTCGGGGCTTATATCGAAACCTACTGGTTAAACCTAGGCATAGTGTGGTTTTCCATTCTTACCCTGTATATTGCATTATATTATTCCTGGCTGAAAAAATTACTTGATCTGTTAGAACGGGTGGTTGATAAATTTGTGAAACCGAAAGATTAGAGCAAGGGCCGATAAATTTCTGCAATTATTTTCTCTTCGTTTGCCCAGCAAAGTTCTTTTGCAGCCTTGTCAATGTTTGTTTTCCAGATTGCCCGTTGGTTCTGGTCGTTAAGCATAAACCGGATTGTTTCGGCAATATGATTTACAGAATGATTTTCTGCGACCCTGCCGATTTGATACGTATTAACGATTGCTTTAACTTCGGGCAGGTCGGAGACCAGAACGGGTATTCCCGCCTGAATATAATCGAATAATTTATTGGGCAGCGAGTAATAATAATTAAGCCCGTTATTCTCTTCAAGCGAAATGCCCACGTCTGCCTGTTGTGTATATTGCGGCAATTCTTCAAACGGAATTTTTCCGGTAAAGATCACTTTTTCTTTCACTCCAAGCTGTAAAACAATATCCTTGAGCTGCTCCCTTATATCGCCATCGCCTATAACAACAAATACTGCATCTTCTAATAATTGCATGGCTCTGATTACGGTTTCAATCCCCCTTCCGACATTCAGGGCGCCCTGGTATATGATTATTTTTTTATCGCCATTTTTAAATTTTAAAACGGAAGAGATGACGGATGGCTGATGACGGATGACGGATGGCTGATGACGGATGACGGATGACGGATGACGGATGACGGATGACGGATGACTTTTGTTATGCACACCGGATTCAGGGAGGTTTCTAACGACTTTCATCTGTATCCCGTATTTAGCATGGTAGATTTTTGCTATTGAATCGCATACTGTGTAAGAATATTTAACCTTGGGCAAAATGAATTTTTCAATAGCCAGCCAGATGCGCCGGGTAGTATTCCTGCCTTTCAGTTCCGGAACTTCCGTGAAATATTCATGGCTGTCATACACGAGTTTTTTCCCCCGTAATTTTGTCGCAGTGAAATTCGCAGGAAGCGTATCTAAGTCGTTTGATACGGCGATATCGAAGCTTGCAAACAGCAAATAAAAAAACAACCGGGTATTATATTCTGCATAAAAACATGGGCCTTTATTGAAAAGCAGCCGGAATCTTTTTGTTTTGTAAGGCCTGACATTCAATGGGAGGCTGTTAAACCTTTTCCTTCCGATAAGAAGAACAGAAGTTCCCCATTTTGTAAGAGACAAAGCCGTTTTATGCGTTCTCTGGTCGCTCACTAAGTCATTGGTAACAGATATGATAATTTTTTTCATTTGTTTTATTCCGGAAAACAAACGCAAATTTTAATTTAAAAATATTGATTTTTAGCTGATTTTATAAGAATTAGTTAAAATTTTGATTGTAGTCTTAAAAAATACTGTTATTTTTGGATTATAATCTAAAAACTTCCTTATGATATATAGAACTATTGAAAAATTAGTTGCAGATAAACTGTTTAAGGGAAAAGCGATACTCGTAATTGGCGCCAGGCAAACCGGAAAAACAACTTTACTGAATAAAATTTATTCACAAAATCAGGATAAAAGTAAATTTTTCAATTGCGACAATCCCGATACCAGGGAAAAATTTACTAATCCTACTTCCACCCAGTTACAACATTTAATCGGTTCATCCGAGATAATTCTTATTGATGAAGCGCAACGAATTGAAAATATCGGGTTGACTCTGAAAATTATTATTGATACTTTTAAAAAAGTTCAGGTAATTGTTTCCGGATCATCTTCATTGGAGATTGCCAATAAAATAAACGAATCTTTAACAGGGAGAAAGTGGGAGTATCTGATGTTTCCCCTGTCGTTTGAAGAGATGGTAAATCACTCCTCGCTGACGGATGAGATAAGGCTGATAGAACACAGGATGGTTTATGGATATTATCCCGATGTAGTGACCATGTCCGGGCACGAAACCGAAATATTAAAAAATCTCTCAGGCAGTTATTTGTATAAAGATATTTTCCTGTTCAAAGAGATACGCAGGCCCGAACTGCTGGAAAAATTGCTTGTTGCCCTGGCTTTGCAGTTGGGATCGGAAGTTTCCTTTCACGAATTATCGCAGATGCTGGGGGTTGATACTGTCACGGTAGAGAAATATATTACCTACCTGGAGCAGGCTTATGTTATTTTCAGGTTAAAATCGTTTAACCGGAATTTAAGAAATGAACTGAAAAAAAGCAGGAAAATATATTTCTATGACAACGGGATAAGGAATACCATAATTTCCAATTTTAATTCTCTTTCTCTTCGCAGCGACACAGGGGCATTATGGGAGAATTTTCTTGTATCCGGAAGATTAAAATTTTTGTCAAATAACCTCATTTATTCCAACAATTATTTTTGGCGTACAATGAGACAACAGGAAATTGACTATATAGAAGACAGGAATGGAAAACTCTTTGCTTTTGAATTGAAATGGAACGCAAATAAAAAATACAAGATCCCCGAAAGCTTTATGAGAGCTTATCCCGGCAGTGAATTTAAAATGATTAACCCCGAAAATTATCACGGGTTTTTAACCGGGATATAAAATTTAACGATTTGCATATTTCGGAAATTACCTGTAAGAAATATAAAATCAGTAAAATGCTTCCTTGTAAAGCGTTTTTATTATTTACTTTTGTATTTAGAACAACGCACAGATTTCTTTACAACGTTATATCTAACAACAAACAACATAAAAAAAGAGGTGAACAAACCGTTAAGAACATCTTTTAAAACAATGCAACCTTTTTTAAATTTAAAAGTCTACTTCTTACAAAACATTATCCGAATACAGAAATAGTAAAGAAATTGAAAATATGTATTATATTTGTATTATGATTCCAACTAACATATCGCTGCTTTTACGTTATGCTGTACAACCCTCTGAAACCCGCATAGTTGTAAAGAGAGATAGTTATACAATAATAATTTAATAATAACATGACCTGCGTTATTGACGACACAGCAAAAGTTGCTGATGACATGACATGCGTTACTGATAACCTGTTAAAAGTTACCGACAACGTGTCGTGCGTTACTGACGACACAGCAAAAGTTGCTGATGACATGACATGCGTTACTGACGACGTGTCAAATGTTACTGACGACGCGTCGTGCGTTACTGAAGCCATAACTTGAGTTACCAGTAACATGACTTGAATTATAACAAAAACAATAAATATTAATTAAAACTTTAAAAAAATGAAAAAGTTAAAAGAAATGACTAAAGCAGTCGGCAAAGTGTTAATAATATTAGCCACAATGCCAAAAACAGTGATTACAAAAGTAATTGCCGTGTTAAACATGAGAAAAGTGCAAACCATGGGAGCTTTTATTGCCAAGGCAAAACTTATAAGGCAGAGCATGAAAGCGAATATAAGTATCTGGTTTCCCAATGCGCCTGTGGCTCTTGCCGATAACGGCGTTTTTGATACAGACATCAAAGCATTGGATACAGCGCAAACAGCAGCAGATACAAGGGTAAAAGGCGCGGCGCAGACGCGCAATGATAAAAAAGCAGTTGTGTTGAACGATCTGCATTTGCTTCTGGCGTATGTGCAAACCATTGCCGATGCCAATCCTAAAAATGCAGAAACCATTGTTATAAGTTCAGGTTTTGATGTAAAACACTTAGGGACACACGGTAAAGAAGCAATATCTGTGAAACCAAAAAAAGGTGAATCGGGAACCATGATAGCCACAGTGAAAAAGGTGGAAGGAGCCATAGCAAACCTCTGGGAATATAGCACAGATGAAGGTAAAACATGGATTGATATGGATGCCAGTTCAAAAGGGAAAACAGAAATTACGGGCTTAACCCCGGGCAGTAAACTGATAGTGCGTAACCGCCCTGTGCTGCGCAAGGGAAAAGGAACATGGATTCAATCGGCAATCGTAATAGTTGTGTAGATTGAATTTGCCCTTCGGCATGTTTCGGCGCTATTGCGAAGATTACAGTGTAACGAACAGATAAATTTTAAATGGAAAATTATTTTTTATGAAAAAATTCCCAACAATTCTATTATTGTATATTTTAGGATTCTTTGCAAATGAAACAATTGCTCAAAATGTAGGAATAAATACAACCGGGGCTATTCCTGCATCTACAAATATGCTGGAAATTCTGCAAACCGCTACGGCTGCTAATACGATTGGACTTTACACAAAACATTCGGGCGCTGTTGCAGGAACAGGCTATGGGTTTTGGTCGGAAAAAACAGGGGCATCCACTACAAATATTGCCGCTTATTTAAGCGCATCGGGTGCTACTAATAATTATGCTTTAATTGTACCTTCTACAGGTGGTAATGTGGGGATTGGAACAACAGCCCCAGCCTACCGCCTTCATATTAAAGGAACTGACCTTGGAAATTTAACTGTTGCCGAACTTGCTGGCGCAACTACTTCCGGTGCTGTAAATACTGCAACAAATACAGCAACTACTGCCGGAGCCAAATATGGTTTTTACGGAACATCAAGCGGAGCAAATGGTACAAACTATGGCATTTATGCCGCTGCTTCAGGTGGTACCACTAACTTTGGCGGGTATTTTAATGGCGGTACAGGAACAGGAGTTTATAGTACCGCAAGTGGAACAGGAAACCCCGGCGGTTACTTTACTAATACTGGTGATTATTATGGGCTTGTTGGAACAATAGGAACAAGTGCTAGTTATCCAGCTATATATGGTTATAATACTTTTGCAAACAGTACAGGTATTGTTGGAACCGGTGGAAATTTTGGCGCCTTTACATTACCTGCGACAGGTGCTGGGGTTGCTGGGTATGGTAATAACGGTATTTACGGGTTAACTACTGCAGATGCTGGTAAAGGTGTTTGGGGTCGGAATACTTCTACAGGAACAGGTAGCCAGTACGGTGTTTTTGGTTCTAAAGAAGGTGCAACAGTAACTGGCCTAGGTTATGGTGTTTATGGTCAGGCATCAGGTTCAGGAACTACCAATTATGGCGGCTATTTTACTGCAGGCGATGCTACTACTAATAATTATGGTGTTTATGCAACTACGTCTTCTGCCGGTGGATATGGTGTTTATGGTTACTCCGGTTCAATTACTGATGGAGTTGCCGGCGTTTTTGGTTATAACACATCTTCCGGAGCTAACACGGGCTATGGTGTTTCTCAAATACGAGCTGGAGTTATAGGAAGACAAAACTGGGGTCAATCATATCATTTTGGAGTTGCCGGCTATGTTTATAATGATGCTTCCACTTTCCCTTACGGTGGCGTTATAGGCGCTGCTACTGTTGGTGCCAGCCCAACTGTATGGGGTGCATTAGGATACAGACAGGATGCAAGCACAGAATATGCTGGTTTTTTCAATGGTAATTCCAGAACAACAGGTTATTTATTGGTGGGAAATCCAACGGCACCCAGTTCAACCTCTTCTAATAATTATACAATTTTTTATTCTCATTCTTTTGATGCAGGTTCTTCCGGTTGGGCTTATTCAAATATTTGCGGCGATAATCCATGGACATTTTCTTTTACCACTAACAATGGTGTTTTAACATGGGATAATATTGGTTCAAGGACAAGAGTTGTTTGTTATTCTCCATGTGTCTGGATACCTGCGGGAGTTACCGGTATATCTGAAGAAGGGCATTTTGCCTGTACACTTGAAGATGGTTTTGATGGTGTTTTTTTAGAATATTCAGTTAATGGAGGAGCATGGACTAAAGTAACTGTATTTACCTACGCATCATATCCTGATAATGCAAACGGAACAAGCGCCACGGTATGTACTAATAACGATGCACAGTTATGTTGGAATGGTGCAGTAAATGGTCCATTTAGATGTTCTGTTGGTTCCGCAGGCGCCTGGATTCAATTTAGATTTGTTGGAATGGAAGACGCAAGTACAGGTACAGGTAATTTTCAATTATATGGTTTTTCTGTTGGCGGTGTATTACCAGGTACCGTCGGAGGTCCTTTTGCCGCCGGTAATATTTATGCTGAAAAAAATGTTTATGCAGGATCTAATGTTCTGGTCGGTGATGTTGCCGAGTATTTTATTGTTGATACTCAAACCGAACCAGGCGATTTAATAGCAATGAAATCCTTTGCAAGTAATGAATATACTATTTCAGATAAAGCGTACAATTCTTATGTAATTGGCATACATTCTACTAATCCTACAGTTACTCTCAATCAACCAACAGGGGTTCCGGTTTGTTTGACCGGTCGTGTTCCGGTAAAAGTATCCGGTGAAAATGGTAATATCAGAACTGGCGATTATCTTACTTCGGCTTCTTTAAAAGGTTATGCAATGAAAGCGAATAAGTCGTGTTTCACCATTGGACGTGCATTAGAAAATTTTGAAAATAAAAGAACAGGAAAAATTCTTTGCATGGTTGAAACCGGCTGGTATAACCCGTCAAATAATAGCAATCAATCGGGAGGGCGCTTTTATATTAAAAATGATAATGCCACGGTTATTGTTAATGACGCATCTGTAAAGGCGGATTCCCGTGTATTTATCACCTTGCACGATAATGCCGGTGGTCATTGGATTAGTAATGTTACAGATGGGGCATTCACTGTTAATATTGAAAAATTATCTAATAGAAATATCCCGTTTGATTATTTTGTTGACAATGCTACAACCTCTAATGTAAAGGAAATTTATGTTAACGATGATGAAAAAAAGAAAATGGAGGGAAACACAATTGATAAAATAGAGGAAAAGACCTCAAGTGTAAAAACAACTCCTTTGCCGGAATACACGGAAGAAATACCTCCGCCCACTCCGCCCAATCCCGAAAATGGATGGATTTGGTCACCTGCAACAGGATTTATAATGACAACCGATTTATCAGCATTTAAAAAAGCGGAAGAAGAAAAAAATAATATTCAGCAAATTAATCCAAAAGATACTGAGGAAAAGCAGGATATTAAAAAGTAATAAGGGAATGATTATATTAGCAGCCAACAAAAAATATAAGCGATTGAACATTTTTTTTCAAATATTAAATAATTAATAATGAGACTATAACTAAAATATAAACAGATGAAAATGAAGACGCAAAACATATCAATAGACCCGAACTGGATAAATAAAAATAAAGACATAGTGGGGAACTATGCCGGCAAATGGATAGCCATTAACCCGGAAAAAGGAATTATCGGGTACAGCGATTCCCGAAAAGAATTATCGGAAAAATGCGAGGACATAGACATTCCGTATATTTTTTATCATGTCCCTTTATATTCGGGCATTGTAAGATTTATCCCAATTTATTTTAAAAGTGTGGTTACCCATAATTGGCGTCCCGTTTATCCTGTTCAACTACGTAATAATAAAAACACAATAAACGATTTTTTTCTAATAGACAGCGGTGCCGATTCCTCTTTAATCAGCAAAGAAGCTGGAAAGCAACTTGGTTTTATCCGGCAAACAGACGATGCCGTTTTAACTGCCCTTGGGATTGGCGGTACGGTTGAATACATATTGAAAACGGTTGATTGCACCATTGACGAACATACGCTTAAAATACCGGTTGCATGGATACAAACCGATGGCATAGAAGATTTGCTCATTGGCAGAGATGTTGTTTTTGACTATTTTGATATTGAATTTAAACAAAAAACTGAAAAAATAATTTTTAAACCTGTAAAATAAACCATGGGCAGAATAAGACAATTGGAAGAACCTGATGTTATCCTGCATCTGGATACACGCAAACTTGTGGTGAACCCCGAACATCCTGATGTGCCTCAATATATCATGTATAGTATGGTTAAGAAAATTTATATATTATTTATTTTATCTTTATTAATCAGCGGATTATTTGCGCAAAACAACGCACTTATTCTCAACGGCGCCGCTTACGTGGTTTTAAATGGCGGCACAAGCGGAACACCCATTCGTCTTATTATTAATCAATCCAATGCGCTTGGAATATATAGGCCTGTAGCGAATAACGGATGGATAATATCAGAAGGTGAATTCAATTATGTGCAATGGAATCTGGCAACAAGCACCGGTAATTATGTAATACCCTATAGTTACAGTAGTACAGACATTCCTTTTTCAATGAACATTACAGGCGCGGGTGTTGGCGGCAGTTCCGTTCTTTTTTCCACATACCATACCGCTGCAAGCGATAACCTGCCAATACCCACGTATAATGGCGCTACAACAATTCCAAATATTAATAATGCATCCGGTTCAAATAATTCAGCTAAAATGCTCGACCGCTGGTGGATCGTTGATGCAACAAGCGGCTATACCACAAAACCGGCAGCCACTTTAACTTTTTCATACATTGATATTGAGCATAGCGTTGCCTCAAATTCCATAACCGAAGCAAATCTTCAGGCGCAAAGTTACAATACAACTACTTCAAGTTGGGTTATAACCGACTTGTTTGGTACCGATGTTCCAGCAAGCAATTATGTTAATAATGCAGTTGTTCCGGCATCAAAACTTTTCCGCGCATGGGTTCTTGTAGACAACACCTCTCCTCTTCCCATTGAGCTTGTTGCTTTTGGCGCAACCTGTAATCGGGAAAAAGCAATGATTTCATGGACTACGGCAAGCGAAATCAACAACGATTTTTTTGAGGTTCAAAAAAGTACGGACGCACAATATTGGACAACCATCGGCCAGGTAAGCGGAGCAGGGAATAGTAACCAAACCCTGCAATATTATTACCAGGATCAACTTGAAACATCAAACTTGAAACTCCTGCCCGCTGCGCAGCAGGCGGGTGAAACTATATACTACAGGCTTCTTCAGTCCGATTATGATGGAAAAGTTACAATTTACAATCCGGTTAGCTTACATTGCGAAAAAGAACACAGCATCAATATTATTAAATTTTCAGAATCAGACGAAATTTTAATTTCAGTTCATACTGAAGCGGGCAGTTCTGTTTTTTTAAATTTATCAGATGTATTGGGTCGTACTTTATATACAAAAAAGGAAAATATCTCTTTTCCTGATCAGACTTTAATTATTAAAACGGGGCATTTGCCAAAAGGCATTTACTATTTCACTTTGCAAGAAGAGAATAATGTATTTACCAAAAAAATATTTTTATAAAAAAATGAAAAAACTTTGTATGCAACCTTTTTAAAAATCATTAAGTCTTACAATCATTCTTTAATAATACATAATGGCTCTTATCTAATTGATGGTTGATTAATAATTTTTGCTTACCTTTGGCACAAATATTAAATATACGATGACTACGAAAGAACATATATTTGCACTTTTCAAGATTCTACCTGATACGGAAAGGCAGGAGCTATTGC
>JACRAL010000084.1 GCA_016213435.1 Bacteroidota bacterium | reverse complement strand
TATTAATACAGTTGGGCAGTATGCAAATGAGGAAGTGATTCAACGATATATACATGAGCAAGGGACTGATAAGGGGACGTACAAAAATTTTCATAAGAATCAATTGCGTCTATTTTAGTATAATGTATTTGTATTGATACCTCGCAGCTCTGCTGCGGGGTCATTCATTTATTCATAGCGTTTTCGCTGTTGTTGATTACATTTGTGCCTCACCCCCAACCCCTCTCCGAAGGAGAGGGGAGGAGGAGTTTTTTTTTAATATGAAAAAGAAAAAACATATTCCTTTACATATTGACATTATCACCGTTCTGCCGAAGCTGATTGAAAGTCCTTTTGAGCATTCTATTGTAAAGCGTGCGATTGATAAAAAACTTGTCAAGGTTAATATCATCAATCTGAGAGATTATGCTTCTGACAAATACAAACATGTGGATGATTATATGTATGGCGGAGGTGCGGGAATGGTGATGATGATAGAGCCGATCGCGAAATGCATCGAGGCGCTGAAGAAAAAAAGAACGTATGATGAAATAATTTACATGTCGCCCGATGGAGAACTGTTCGACCAGAAAATGGCGAACAATATTTCTCTCCTGAAAAATTTTATTATTCTCTGCGGACATTACAAAGGTGTGGACGAACGTGTGCGCGAACATTTCATTACGAAAGAAATTTCTATAGGAGATTATGTTTTAAGCGGAGGCGAACTTGCTGCCGCTGTGGTGTGCGATGCCGTTATACGTTTAATTCCAGGAGTTATTTCTGACGAAACTTCCGCCCTTACCGATTCTTTTCAGGATGGATTGATCTCTCCCCCTGCTTATACCCGCCCTGCCGATTTTAAAGGCATGAAAGTGCCGGATATTCTTCTCTCAGGAAACACAAAAAATATCGAAGAATGGAGACATGAAAAATCACTGGAGAGAACGGAGAAAAGACGGCCGGATCTTTTTAAGGATACCTCTCCACGCTAGAGATTATTTACCGCATCAAACTAATGTTCCCTTTCTTGTTTATCTTTTCTCCCGATGTAAATGTTGCTTTCAGGTAATAGACGAATACTGCCGGATCCAGCCATTTTCCTCTATATGTGCCATCCCAACCTGTTTGAGGGATATATGATTCAAAAACATTTTCTCCCCATCGGTCAAAAATAACAAGATGAAAATTTGTTATGCAATTGTTTTCTATATATATTTTTAATATATCATTTTCACCGTCTCCGTTTGGAGAAAAGGCGTTGGGTATAAATAATGTTCCGCAGGGATTATCTACGTTGATGGTAATACAGTCGCTGTTATAACAACTGTTCGTATCAGTAACTGTAACGCAGTAAGTGGTGGTTTGAGCAGGTGATGCTAGAGGATTGGAAATAGTGGGATCATTTAATCCTGCTGATGGATACCATGAATAAATTACGCCTCCTGTAGCGGTGAGTTGAGCGCTGTCTCCTGGCGCAATTGTATTAGAGTTTACACTGGCTGTAACAGGCAGGGCAGGTGGAGAAGTAATGGCTACTGTTTGCGCAACGGTGCTGCCTGCCGCATCGGTTACGGTAATGATGTATGTACCTGCGCAAAGCCCGGTGGTGGTTTGACTGGTTTGAGTGTTGCTCCAATTATATGTGAAGGGAGCGCTTCCACATGAAGGAGTGGCAGCCGCAGTACCTGTGCACTGATTACTGCAGATCAGATTCGTAGAAGTAATTAATATTGGAGATGAAAATATTGTGATATTATGAATTGCATTATAAGTGCATACATAAGTATCCGTAGGGCAGGTTTGATTTGTGACTGTCAGGGAAACAGTGTCTGTTCCTGCATTATTAAAAGTAAAAGACGGATTGGGTGTAGTTGAAGCCCCTTGTCCTGCAAAGTCCCACAGAAAATTCAGATTGGTTGGCATCGCAAATAATTCATAGGTGAGTTTCCCTGAATTATCAGGATAATTACTGTCCTTAAAATAAATATTTAACGGTACTCCCTGTCCAATGATGCAATACTCATAAATGTGCGCAGGATTGAAAACATCAACAATAGGTCGGTTACTATAAGGCGGTTTAACCAGATTTCCGGATGGAGTGGGCGGAGGCGTTACAGAGTTATATGCAGCATCCAGCACATTTTTCATAGTGGCCCAATAAGAAAAAGAACCGGAAACTCTCAGTCGGTATTCCTGTCCGCATATTAACGGAAATGGAGTGTTGTAGTTAAACAAACTCATGAAATCCACGGTTATCGAATCCACTAATGTTTGTGTCGTATAAAACGGGATTACATTGGCATTAAATTGCACCGCCAAAGGAGGATAGCATCCCGAGTCCGGAGTCGCACTAATAGTTACTGTAAAATTTGCAGGCTGCGCATAATACAATTTAGAATTATAAATTAGTCCTATAAGCCGACAAATATAGTTTGTAAGAGGTTAATGATTTTATTCTCTTTATAGTGATCTGCTCCTGTATGGTTTTGTCGAGATGATCCTGTAAGTGCTGTATGGTGAGATGCACCTTT
>JACRAL010000089.1 GCA_016213435.1 Bacteroidota bacterium | reverse complement strand
GTGGATGTGGATGATTGTACCTTTCAAAATGTAGCTGATGTTTTTGTTCTTCTGTTATTGTTATTTGTATCATATCTCTGTTTTCTGACAAAGATAATTATTATTTTTATTTACGCAAATTATGACCGTGCATAGTATAATTGTATAAGCAATTTTTCCTGGTCATTGCCATCCAGTCGTCGGAACTGTTCTAATATTTCGGAATGTTGTTTCATTCCGCAAATATAATAATTTGCTGTTTAAATTAGAACTTAGCCCAAAGAAGTAACCGATTTTCTGATGGTTGAAGTAAAAAAAGGAATATCAGTCAATGGTTTTACTGAAATTATTTTACCGGGAAACTTTGATATAACAAAAAACAAAGTGGTTCTGAAAGGGGCTTACAACCTATTATCTGCCATGAAAAATGCAGGAGACATGGCTTGCTGAAAATCCTTGCTGTAATGGTTTCCTCTTTGTCTTATATCCTAGATGAATTCCCAAAAATCAGATTTCAATTAAAACCTTTTAAAATATTTTATCTTTGTCAATAAATTATAAACATTCTTAATCTGCAACATCTTTTTAATTTCTTTTTTACTATTTTTGCCTAAATAGTTTTTCGATTTATTATTCTGCATGGATATTGGCAAACAAATAGAATATTGGATTAATACGGCAGAAAACGATTTGCAAACTGCCGAAATACTAATTGCCAATGGAAAAACAGTACAAGGCTTATTTTTTTGTCATTTATGTATTGAAAAAGCAATAAAGGCTCATGTTGTAAGGTGTACAGAGCAAGTTCCTCCTAAGGTTCACAGATTATTATATCTGCTTAATTTAACTGACCTGACTTTTTCTGAAGATGAAAAAGATCTCTGTGCTGTTCTTATGGCTTTTCAGTTTGAAGGAAGATATCCTGAATACTATCCTTCTTCACCGGCTCCTTTAAAAGCAAATGAGTATTTTAAACAAACCAAAAATTTATTATCATGCCTCAAACTGAAGTTATAGATTTATTAAAGCGCTATATCTTTTTATTAAATGCATCGGGCATACCGGTTAAAAAAGCATTTCTTTATGGAAGTTATTCAAGAAATGAGGCACATGAAAACAGCGATTTTGATATAATGATTGTTTCTAAAATATTTGATAATGCCGACGAACTGATAAAAGCGAAAGCGTGGAGACTCACTGAACAAATTGATTTAAGAATTGAACCCTATACCGTTGGATTGCAAAAATTCCTTACAGATGAGGTTTCTCCTCTTTTGCAAGTTATCAAACAAAAAGGAACAGAAATTAAATTATAAATTAACCGATACTAATACCTATGCTGGTAGTCGGCATTGCCGGAGGAACCGGTTCCGGAAAAACAACCGTTGTAAAAAAAATCATCGAACGTCTTCCCAAAGATGAAGTGGCGGTATTATACCAGGATTCATACTATAAAGACAACGGCCACCTTCCGCTGGACGAACGCCTCGAGATGAACTTCGACCATCCGGATTCCGTGGAATTCGAATTGCTTGTTAAGCATTTAAAAAAGCTGAAAGAAGGCAAGGCTGTTGACCAGCCTGTCTATTCCTATCTTACCTGCACCCGTGCAGAAGAGACTATAAAAGTGGAACCCCGGCATGTGGTGATCGTTGAAGGGATTCTTATACTCACCGATAAAGAACTCAGGAAACACTTAGACATAAAAGTATTCGTAGATGCCGATGCCGACGACCGCTTAGCCCGCGTGATCAACCGCGACATTATTGAAAGGGGACGATCCGTAAATACAGTGCTGAACCGCTACGACAAAACCGTAAAACCCATGCACCTGCAATTTATTGAGCCGTCGAAAAGATATGCTGACATTATAATTCCACAGGGAGGGAATAATCATATCGCCATTGATATCTTAACCCATTTTATTGATAAAAATCTGAATAAACCTGTCAAAACACATATAAAATAATAAAGTTATGTTAGAAAATTACAAAGTTGAAAATATCCTGTTCATAGATGTTGAAACAGTGCCAGAACATCCTGATTACAGTGAGCTTTCGGATCAGTTTAAAAAACTCTGGAACAAAAAAGTTGAAAATCTGCGGATAGTTACAGAAGGACAAAACCCATCCGATAAAGCGATATATTACAGGGCTGCGATTTATGCCGAATTCGGAAAAATAGTCTGTATTTCTGTCGGCCATCTTGTAAATAAAAACGGCGAAAGAACGCTGCGTATGAAATCATACTCAGGTGATGATGAAAAGGCGCTGTTGCAGGATTTCACGGAGATGCTTAAAAAATATTCATCATCGAACCCGGGCGTACTGCTTTGCGCTCATAACGGAAAAGAATTTGATTTCCCGTACCTGTCCAGGAGAATGCTGATAAACGGGTTACAAATACCAAAAATGCTTGACCTGTCTGGTAAAAAACCATGGGAAGTGAATCACTTAGACACTATGGAGCTATGGAAATTCGGCGATTACAAAAGCTACACCTCGCTGAACCTTCTCACGGCAGTTTTCAATATACCCACATCCAAAGACGATATTGACGGAAGCGATGTAGCCCGCGTATACTGGGAAGAAAAAGATATGCCACGTATTGTAAAATATTGCCAGAAAGATGTGGTTGCCATTGTCCAGCTCTTCCTGAAATTAAAAGGCGAAGCGCTGATCAAAACGGATAATATCGAGTATGCTGAATAGAAACCGCTTAACTTTGTCAATCCGTGCAAAATCCAACTTGCACAATGCTGAAAGCAGCTTTAGCCCGTGTGATTAAAGTTTATTCTTGTGTAAAAAAGTCAGCCATTAGTTCAGCTTGTTTTAATACTGTTTCTATGGCTTTAGCTTGTTTGTCCGGTGGATAACCCCATTTACGTAAGGTTCTCGCAACAATCCGCATCAAATTTGCTCTTGCACTTTCTCTGATTGTCCAGTCTATTGTTGCATTTGCTCTAACTTTGTCTGTTATCTCTCTTGCAATTTCTTTTAATTGTTCATCACCTAAAACCTGAACTGCGCTGTCGTTTACTTCCAAAGCATTGTAAAAAGCAACTTCATCTTTTGTTAATCCAAGTCGTTCGCCTTCTTTGTCGGATTCTTTAATTTCTTTTGCAATATTGATTAATTCCTGTATAATTTCAGCAGTTGATAATAAATTGTTTTGATAGCGTTTTATTGCTCCTTCCAACATTTCTAATAGTTTCCTGCTCTTTACTAAGTTTGTTTTTGAACGTGTTTTTATTTCATCGTTCAATAATTTTTTCAATAATTCCAAAGCCAAATTTTGATGTTTCATTCCTTTTACTTCCAAAAGAAATTCATCGGACAGAATTTCTAAACCTGATATTTCTGGTTTAGAAATTCCTGCTGCTTCAAAAATGTCAATTACTTTATCTGAACTTAACGCTTCATCAACAATTTGCTTGATGGCTGTTTCAATTTCAATATTCGATTTTCCTGTTCCCGTTCCTTCAAATTTTATGAGCCTTGCTTTTACTGCCTGAAAAAATGCAACATCATCTTTTATCTCCATTGCTCTTTCGTGTGGAATAGATAGGGCAAAGGATTGACTTAACAATGTTACTTCCCGAATGAAACGAGTTTTGCCGTCTTGCCTGTCTGCTGTGCCAGCACAGGCAGATAAACCTAAAATATGTTCTTCTGCTTGCAGGATAATTGATAATTTTTCTTGTGAACTAACTGTAAAAAAACGTCGGTAATTGAAACGTAAACTATTTACATAATATGCTTGTGGTTCTTCAACTAAAATATCTTTTTGTGTTTTACTTTTTTCATTGAACATTTGAACTACTATTTCCAATTTTTCATTCATTATTTCAATGGCTTTTCCCAATTTTAATGTTGGGTCGCCCTGACCTCCGGCATCGGAATAAAATGAAAGCGCTTTTTTCAAATCGTTTGCTATTCCTAAATAATCTACAACCAAACCGCCCGGCTTGTCTTTAAAAACACGGTTTACCCTTGCTATTGCTTGCATTAAATTATGGCCTCTCATTGGTTTATCAACATATAAGGTATGCAAGCATGGCGCATCAAATCCGGTGAGCCACATATCACAAACGATTGCAATTTTCAATGAATCGTTTTCATCTTTCATTCTATCAGAAAGAATTTTTCTTTGCGATTTTGTTGTTCGTAAATTTTTAGGAATAACCAAGGCTGACGGGTCTTCTTTATCAAATTCCATTTTATCGGAAGATGAAGAAGTCATAACAACTTTTATTACTCCTTTGCTCAAATCATCGTTGTGCCAATCGGGTCTTAATGCAATAATTTCTTTGTATAAATCGGCTGCAATTCTTCTGCTCATTGCAACAATCATTGCTTTGCCATCAAATACTTTTTGACGTTGCTCAAAATGATTTACAATATCTTTTGCTAAGTTTTTTATTCGTTCAACATTTCCAACAATAGCTTCGAGTTTTGTCCATTTTGCTTTGGCTTTTTGTTGTTCTGTTATTTCATCGTTATGTTCTAAATCTGCATCAAATTCCTCAATCAATCGTTTACCTGCTTCATCTAAATTTACTTTAGCCAAACGACTTTCATAATAAATACGAACGGTTGCACCATCGTTTACAGCTTGTGAAATATCGTACACATCAATATACTGCCCGAAAACTTGCGGTGTATTTATGTCTGTTCCTTCAATTGGTGTTCCTGTGAAACCGATGTATGTTGCATTCGGCAAAGCATCACGCATATATTTTGCAAAACCATAAGCAATACGTTCTCCAATTTTCTCTTTGGTATCTTTATCTTTTATATCTTTAATTGATGCTTCAAAACCGTATTGCGTGCGGTGTGCTTCGTCAGCAATTACAACAATATTTCTTCTATCGGAAAGTTGACCGTAAACTGATTTTTGGTCTTCTGGTAGAAATTTTTGAATAGTGGCAAAAACAATTCCACCGCTTGCTACTTTTAACAATTCTTTTAAATGTTCACGGTTTTCTGCCTGTACCGGAACTTGTCTTAATAATTGTTTTGATGCTGCAAAAGTGTCGAATAATTGGTCGTCTAAATCGTTACGGTCAGTGATTACAACAATGGTTGGGTTTTGCATTTCGGGTGCGGTGATTAGTTTTCCTGAATAGAAAACCATACTTAAACTTTTTCCGGAACCTTGCGTGTGCCAGACTACACCACCTCTTTTATTTCCGTTTTTACCTGATGCAATAATTGAAGATTGTACCGCTTTATTTACTGCATAATATTGATGATATGCAGCCAACTTTTTAACAGTTTCTATTTGTGTGATGCCTGTTTTTGTATCTGCCTGTGCATTGCCCGCAGACAGGTCTTCTTTTTTACTCTTTTCAAAAACAATAAAATTGCGAATTAAATCTAAAAAAGTTGACGGATTCAACATTCCTTTGAGCAATATTTCTAACTGCGGACTAAAGCGAGAAGCTAATACGGGTTCACCTAAATCAAAAAAATATTCTCTATTCCTACCTGCATTAATTTCACGTTGTAACCATTTTCTGCCAAAGCCTGTTTTTAAATCACTTTCTCTTTTTACTGCTTCTTCTCGTGTATTATAAATTTCATAATGAATAATTTTTTGGGGTTTACGAGTTTTAGTCCAATCAGCCCCGATACCTATTAAATGTTCTTGATATCGTTTCTCTATATTTTCTGTTTGTCCTTTATAAAGACTTCCATCGTCACATTCAATTACATAAACATAAAATACTTCTTTTTTTTCATCTACTGTTTTTCTGCCTGTGCGTGTCCGCACGCAGACAGGCCATGTCATAAAGCGACTGAAACCTGCTGAAACGCTACCGGCTTTACATTCCATTCCATCGGAAATTACGCAAATAGAATTGTAAGTAAATAAACTTGGAATGGTTACTTTATAAGTTTGTAATTGGTCAAATGCTTTTCGCATGGTTGCGTTTTCGTCGGCTGCATTTTTTAATTCAATTACAACTAATGGAATGCCATTTATAAAAAGTAAAACATCGGGTCGTTTGTTTTGATTTTTTTCAACAATGGTATATTGATTAACTATTAGAAATTCATTGTTCATAGAATTTTCAAAGTCAACCAAAGCAACTTCATAACTGCGTTCAAAACCATCTTGCTGATACGGAATTTTCACTTTCTCAACCAACATGGTATGAAACTCTTCGTTGTTGTGCAACAATTCTGGCGAATAAATACGCAATACTTTTTGTAAAGCTTGTTCTTGTGCGTCTTGCGGAATCTCAGGATTTAAAATTGCAATTGCTTTTTGCAAGCGTTCAATTAAAATAATTTGCTCAAAACTTTCCCGTTCGGATTGCTCAGCGCCGGGTGCAATAGCCAAGCCATGAATATAGCTCCAACCCATATTTTGGAGTGTTTCAATAGCAAAGGTTTCTATGTTATTTTCGGTGATTGGCTTCATTTGTGTTTTACAGCATATTTTGTTTTGATTAACTTAATTATATTTGCATATCTCAATAACCATGTGTTAGAGGAGTTACGAAATCGTCAGGAACTTAACTTTCTGGCGGTTTTTGCGTTTTAAGCCATTCCTCAAATTCTTTTTGTTTCTTTCTTTTCTCATGTTCGTATTCTGCAACAAAAGCTGTCCATAAAAGTTTATAATTTTTACGGATATCTAAAATCACAAAGTAATCAGGTTCTCCTTTTAATTCAAGCCAAATACATAAGCGGCTTGCCCCTTTCCGGTTCTGAGGCCATATTTTCAAGTTCCATTTGTCGCAATTTTCAATGACAGGCTTTGCCCACGGCAAACGTTCACATCTTCTTAAATCAGGAATGCGATTTTGTTCGTCTTCACCTTTATGCGTCATATGATAAAAAGTATAGGCTTTATCCAGATAAACCGGATGCCACTTTAAACGAAGTTCTTCACCCCTGAATCCGGTTTTGTGCTTTATAAAATCGCTTTGAAAAACCGAGTAAATAAATTCAATGAACTTCGTATAATCACCTTCAAAGTCTTCAAGTAATATTAATTCCGGCAACACTATTTCCATTTCTTACATTATGTTATAATTCTGTGTTTCCAAATAAAAATATTTACCTTTTCTTCTTTATACAAAGTAGATTGTTTCAGGCTATAACCGGAGCATTGCCGTACCCTTTCTATTATTTTTAATTTACCTGAATTTTCATTTAAACCCCGGTGCAGATAACCGATTGCACCAATAAGCAGGTCGGTTATCTGTAATATTTCCACTTCGGACGAATGAACCTGCTGAACATTTTTTATTATTTGTTTCTGAAAATCATAATGGTTGTTTCGTAATACTTCTTTAAGTTTCAAAACCTTATTGTTGCCGCGGGTGTCTTTTATATCAATATAAATGTTGTAGGCACAATGAGGGGAGAGAATTACTTTGAGCATATCAAAGTACATTTTATAGTAAAACGTATCGTGATACTGGTTGAAAACAGAATGATCGAGAGCTTTTTTGTCGGGAACAATCAATGCTCTGAAATGTAAATCATCATCATCAAAAAAATAGTTAATGATATCAAGATAAAAATCAACCCTGCCTTTTGAAACTTTGTTCCACTTAATTTCAAAACCGGGTTTAAAATTGTATTTCGCTTTGATTTCACGGATGCGGGTGAAAATTTCCTTACGTTTATCAAGGGGACACCATACAGCGCCTAAAACCATCGCCTTGCTATCATCGTGCGACAAGTGACAGCTTTCATCGCAATATATGTTATATTCTACTCTCATAATTTCTTAATTTACTCTTACCTCTCCGCTCATTAGCTTTGGCAATAGTGTATCGCGAAGTTGTGTGAGGGTGCGAATTTGATTTAAGTTCGTTATGATTTTTTCAAATAATGGTTGTACTTCTTCTCCGAAACAAATGGCTTTTTTTTCATTATAAGATGCAAAAATCATTTCTTCAATTCCAGTTGTACTAATATTTTCTTGAGCACTTCCTGAACAAGTATTTAGAATATGGTCTTGACCTTCTCTTGATTTTAAAGCCAAATACCCTATTATATTACCATAAGGCACTTTTGCTTCAAGTTTACCCACTCGTTGATTAAGCCAAATTTCTTTTTCAGTTTTTTCAACAATCCCAATTTTTCCAATTTCTGCACCTGTCATTGCAATTAGAAAATCACCACTTTTAATTTTAAATTTTGTATCAAGATTTTTAACAGCAGATTCATCTACATAATCACATCTGCTTATATCCACAAATGCCATTGATACATTTGTAATTTTAATAATTCCAGCAAATCCAGTTTCCTTAAAATCGTTACTTTTGAAAGCATAGCCACCTTGTACCTTTACAAATTCAGATAAACATCCTTTCCATTCTTCTTCAACAAACCATTGTCTAAAAAGTGTTTCAGCTAATTGTTCTAAGGTTTTGTTTTGGCGATGTAAGAGGTCTATCTTATCATCGAGACTGGTGAGGATTGAGGCAATGACTGTTTGTTCAATTATTGGAGGCAATAATACAAGAAGATTTTTCAACCCAATAATCGTTAAAACTTTTTGAGCAGAACCTATCATTATAGAATCTAAAGTACTTTGGCCAATACTAGATTTTAGCCAATAATTAAAATACATAATATTTAAATCAGACTTAATATTTCTAAGCCATATTAAATTCCCATCTTTAAAATAAAAATCTCCTTGATTTTTTACAACATAAGGAATCCCTGCCCTTTCTCCAACTGCACTTATTAATAAATCACCATCTACAGGTGCACCGAATTTTTCTTTTATGTCAATATATCTTTTATTAGAAATATATAAAGGTGCTCCGCTGGATTCACCTAATGATTTTTCAATAATTTCCTTTGACCGAAAAAAAGGAATACCTTCAGAAACATAATCTGAATAAAAAATTCTTTTACTAGATGTTATTTCGGCAATTTCTCCTAATCTATATTCTTTCCATCTGCTATAAAATTCAATGCCCACACGGTCTATATGTTCCACCAATGCAGGTTCTTTAATGGTATGATAGTTTATCAAGTCAATTTTATAGGGCAAGTTAAGGTCATCTAATTTTCCTGTTAAAAATAAAATGTCTTTAAAATTTATTTCCTGACCTTTAATTGCAATATCAATATCTGAACCTTCTTTGAAATTACCTTTAGCCCTTGAGCCAAAAACAAAAGCTTTATCAACTTTTGCAATTGATTCAAAAACCTCTTGAATTTTTGTTATTACTTTATCGGATAATCCAAATTTCATTTATAGTAATTTTAAGAGCTTAGTTTTTCTAATTGCAGTCTAGTTTGTAGTTGAATAAATAAATTATAGTAAGTATCAACAATATCCTTTGCTACTTCGTTGGCAGTATCTTCATCATAGGTATGCACGCTTAATTTTCTGCTATCAACCATATCGAACCATTTTTGAGCATCAGTTATTAAGCCTCTGGTAAAAGAAAGTTTAATTGCATCTTTACTGCCTTGTATTCCGGTTTCCCCTTGGTTCTCATAATAATCTTTCATGGTATTCCAAGCCAGTTCATAGGTCATTTCAAAAAATTTAATCATGCCTACTTTTACAATTTCATCGTTTTCATCTTCTCTAAATTCTTCAATTGCAACACCAAGACTATTCAGTGCTTTATTGAAATTATTAAACCGCTGCACCCAGCGAATATCTTCATTTTCCATTTTGAGGTATTTTAATTTTTAAAAGATTATCAGTAATTTTTTTATTTAAATCTGCTTCTTCAGCAATCTGTTTTTCTAATTCTGCTTTCAAAAAACTAAACCGTTCTTCAAAAACAAAATCATCTTCTTCATCTGCTAAGCCAACATATCTGCCAGGCGTTAAAACATAATTTAGTTTTTTTACTTCTTCAATAGTTGATACTTTGCAAAAGCCCGCCACATCTTCATAATTACCATCAGGATTTCTCCAATTGTGATATGTTCCGGCAATCAGAGAAATATCCTTATCGCTTAATTCCCTGTTTTTACGATTAACCAAAAAGCCCATGTTCCGGGCATCTATAAACAATATTTCGTTATCACGTTTTCTGAAACCGCCATCTGCCTGTGCGCCTGCCCGCAATTCAGCAGGCGGGTAGCATGCAGACAGGTTGCTTTTATTACGTGAAAGAAACCATAAACAGGCAGGGATTTGTGTATTAAGAAATAATTTAGTCGGTAAATTAACAATGCAATCAACCAGACCTTTTTCTATTAAAGTTTTTCTAATATCGCCTTCGCCAGTTGTATTAGTTGTCAATGCACCTTTTGACAAAACAAACCCTGCTTGCCCTGTTGGCGCTAGATGATAAAGAAAATGTTGTATCCATGCGTAATTGGCGTTTCCTGTCGGTGGAACTAGTTTTTGGTCTAATACTTTCCACCTTGCATCATCACGTAATAAATCGCCGCTCCAGTCGCTATCATTAAAAGGCGGATTTGCAATAATATAATCGGCTTTTAAATCTTTGTGGGCATCATTCAAAAAACTGCCTTCATTGTTCCATTTAACATTACTGCTGTCAATTCCCCGAATGGATAAATTCATTTTAGCCAAACGCCAAGTGGTTTGATTGCTCTCTTGTCCGTAAATAGAAATGCGGTCTGTAGGATTTAATGCCAATCCAACATTCCCTTTTTTTTTGTAGTAATCCTGATGTTTTTTAATGAATTTTTCACTCTGAACAAACATTCCTCCGCTTCCACAGCAAGGGTCAAATACTCTTCCTTCATAAGGTTCAAGCATTTCAACTAATAATTTCACTACACTTGCTGGCGTATAGAATTGTCCGCCTTTTTTGCCTTCTGACAATGCAAATTCACCTAAGAAATATTCAAATACTTGACCTAATAAGTCTTTGCTTTGTGCTTCCTTCGTTCCTAAAGTTGCAGAGCCAACAAGGTTTACAAGTCCACCTAAACTCGTTTTGTCTAATTTTTCTTGTGCAAATACTTTTGGTAGAACTCCACGCAAAGAAGGATTGTCTTTTTCAATGGCATCCATTGCATCGTCAATGTCTTTGCCTATGGTTGGTTGTGTTGCTCTGCCTTGAATGTGAGTCCAACGAGCCATTGCAGGAACAAAAAATATTTTTTCAGCTAAGTATTCGTTTTTGTCCTCCGGGTCGGCTCCTTCGCTCTTTTGAGAAAGTAATTTTTGATATTGTTCTTCAAAAGCATCGGATATATATTTCAGGAATATCAAACCTAAAGCAACGTGTTTGTATTCGGCAGCATCCATGTTTTTACGAAGCTTGTCGGCTGCTTTCCAAAGGTTTTTTTCCAAAGGTTCTTCCTTTTCTGTATTTGCTTTTTTAGCCATTATATCTTGTTAATATTTTATTAATTTTTATAATCCGCTAATTTAAGATTTATATTGAAATTATCAACAAAAGTATGTCAGCAAAAGCGCTATGACGGTTGTTAAAGTAATAATAAAATCAATTCCCGTTTCTACTCGATCAGTTTATCAAACTCTGCAGAAAGGGTATTGTTTTTTTCAAAATCAAAAAGTGTAACGCGGCGGATGTTGTAAAAATAGTTCCAGTAATTTCTGAGCGCGGATATATAATTTCTTTTTGCAACGTCTTTATCCGTAAGCGCTATATTCAATGCCGTAACATCAATCTTTCCGATATAATACCGCTGTTTGGCCACATCATACCGGTTCTGCGAAATGGTATCCGCTTTGGCAGAAATGCCCACCTGTTTTTTCTGCATGTTGAACTGCATGACCTTTAAAAAAAGATCCTGTTCAAAATCAATTTTCGCCTGGTTAATGGTAACTTTTGTGACTTCGAACGCCGACTGCGCCATTTTATATTTACCCTTAGCAAGGCCCCAATCAATAATAGGCACCTGGATGCCCACCATCACCCGTTCCTGATCTTTCGGGCTTTTATAGACATTTCCAAAATCATCGGCGCTTTGGGAAAGGCCGTAACTGGCATATAAATTTGCACTAAAACGGCTCTCGGCTTTTGCTTTTGCCATATCGCGCTCCGACTCTATCATCTGGCGGTCGTACTGAAAAATTTCCGGATTATTTTTATTCGCCTCTTCAGAAGCCTTGGTAACTTCAATCTGCAACGAAGGCACCTGGGAAGGTATGTCCAGATCAAAATTCATCTTATCATTAAATCCTAAGTAGGATCGTAATTTGAATTTTTTCACTTCCAGATCCAGCCGGGCCTGGTTCAGTTCGGCATCGGAATTCAGCAGTGTGTATTCCATTTGCAAAAGATCGTTTTCAGCGATTTTTCCAAGTTCGTAACGGCCTTTGGATATTTTATACAATGTATCATTGTTTGAAAAATTCACTTTGGCAATCTTAAGATTCAATTGCGCAAGAGCCAGGTCGAAAAAATAACTGACCGCTTTCAGGGTTACATCTTCAAGAGAAGCAATATATCTTTTCTTAGCTTCTTCGTAACGCAACGGTTCAATTTTCTTCTCCCATTTAAATGAATTAAAAGTGATCAGGGGTTGGTTGTAGCCTATACTCACAGGTGATGAAAGGAAAGACGTCGGAGCGCTGTCGTTTAAAAGATCTATTCTCTGCAATCCGGATTTTACAAAAAAACTTCCGCCTGTAAAAGGTACGTTTTGCGATAACGATAGCTCGGCAGAAGTGTTGATTAGTTTCCTGTCCACAAATGCATCCGTGCCATCGGGCATCGTGATTTTAGAAATGGAACGGTTCAGGTCCGGGAGCGTGGTAGCTAATGTTAACGAAGGAAGAAATTCCGCTTTGTAGGTTCTGTATTGCCAGTAGCTTGCCCTGAAACGATGCTTTGCCAGCAATGCTTCGGGCGACTGATCCCGTGCAAGTTTTATTACATCGTCAAGAGATAATTTGTTTGCAGTCTCCTGCGCGGAAACAGATAAAACGGAAAAACTTAAAATAAAAAAGAAATATTTTTTCGCAAGCGTAAACTTCATGATCTATAATTTCTATTCATAACGCAATGATTCCACAGGATCTTTTTCTGCAGCCCTCCGGGCAGGCATATAACCAAATGCAATGCCTATGGCAACAGAGATTCCAAAAGCAATTATTACGGAGAACACAGAAACAATCGTTAAAATGCCGGAAAATTTCGTGATCAGAACCGACAGCATGATACCTAAGAAAATCCCTATAAAACCGCCTGTCAGGCTGATGAGCGTGGACTCCGATAAAAACTGGATGATAATATCTTTTTTCGTTGCGCCGATGGCTAACCTTGTCCCGATTTCCTTGATGCGTTCCATCACGGAAGCGAGCATGATGTTCATAATGCCAATGCCTCCAACAATAAGAGAAATGCTTGCAATTGCGCCCAGAACCAGGTTAAAAATATCTTTGGTGCGTTGCTGTTGTTTTAATAATAATTCCGGTACGGATATTTCAAAATCTTCAACTCCAGAATGACGTCTTAAAATCAATCGCTGAAGAATTTCTTTGGTAGTATTCACAAATTCCGTTTCATTCACCTGCACAATAATTTTATCAAGCTGGTTATAATTAACCGCTTTTTTTTCTGTTGAAGATTCATCATCCCAGCCTTTGCTGAACATCCGCGCCGTGATAAGAGAACGGTTTTTGTAGCGCATCAGCATGGTTTTGATGGGAATATAAATACTTTCGTTTGAGCTGGCGATCCCAAGGTTCTCGTTTGTGGAAGAAGAAAAAACTCTTTTCTCCATGATGCCGATAATCTTCAGCCACACATCCCCGCATTTGATATATTGATTCATCGGGCTGCCCTTGCTGAATAATTTTGTTTTGAGCCCCTCTCCTATGATGCATACCTCAACGCCGTGATTGCATTGATATTCATTAAAAATATCTCCTGCCTGCAACTGCAGGTTGAATAATTTAAAATATTCCGGCGTTATCCCCAGCAATTTGGCCGATTTTCTTTTGCCGCCCTGGATCACATAAGAGTCAATCAAAATTTCGGGACTGACTTTCCTGATGGTCGGGATTATTTTAATAATTGCCGTAACATCTGCCATGCAAAGCCCTTTTGAATATTTCTGGGGAGCCTTTTTATCTTCCTTACTTTTTGCGAGGTCTTCACTAACTATCGGTTTAATGATAATATTATTTACGCCCACCTGTTTCATTTGCTCAAGAATCTCCTGCTTTGCCCCGTTACCGATCGCAAGCATACTGATCACAGCAGCCACGCCAAAAATAATACCCAATGCGGTGAGTACAGATTTCAATTTGTTCGCCATGATGGCTTCCTGGGCTATGGTTATATCATGTAAATATCGTTTCACACTGCAGTGAATTACTTCTTATTAAAATTCTTCTCATCCTTTTTTTCCTGCTGTTGCTTTTGTTTTTCAGCATCTTCTTTCTTTTTGTTTTCGCGCTTCTTTTTAATATCCTTATATAATTCCAAGCCTTCGTAATTCATATCCTCTGCATTTTCAGGAATTGAAAGGAGAACCGTTTCCCCTTCGTTCAGGCCCTTTTCGATCAGGATCTCATTTTCATTGGATTCGCCCACTTCAATTACCTGTTTGGTAACAGAAAATCCGCTCTTTTTATATACATACGTCAAGGTATCATTATTATGAATCGCTTCGAGGGGTATGTGCAAAACATTCTCATAGGTATTTATCGAAATATTATTGCTTGTGGTCATCGACGGCCTCAGCACCGTGTCTGTCTGAAACAATTTAATCAGCACTTCAAACACTTTGGCATCGCTGTTTGGCAACTGCTCGCCCACATTGGCGATTTCTTTCACTTCGCCCGAAAATTCTTTTCCGGGAAATGCATCCACGCCGATTTTAACTTTTTGTTTCGCTTTGATTTTGCTGATATCAATTTCGTTCACATAGGTTTTCGACATCATGGATGAAAGATCCGGCAATGTTGCAACCGTAGGGTCCCAGGGACTTAATTCGGATCCCACCTTACGTTTCGAACCGTTCCACTCTTTCATATAAATAACCATGCCGGGCTTCGGAGCTTTAATTACAAAATCATCCATCACCTTAAGGATATCGTCGCGCTTTCTTATGGCAGATTCAAGATTGAGCGACACTTCCTGCATTTTGGTTGCATTCTGTTTTACTTTCAGTTTATAATTTTCCAGGGCCTGCTCATAGGCGCGTTCGGCTTTTTCCTTATCAATTTTTGCCTGGCGCAACGTAGCCGGAGGTTCGTATTTTGACTGCTCCAGAACGATCTGTTTTTCTTCCATGGCATACTTGAGGTTGATGAGTTCATCGCGGGCGTTTCTGAGTTCAAGCGTTGTGTCTAATTTTGTCTTGTCGAACTGGGTCTGGGATTTCTGCAGGTCGTTCTCCACATCTTTGAGTTTGGTTGTAGCTTCGGTTCTGTCGAGTGTTGCCACATAAGCGCCGGAATCAACCACTGTTCCTTCAGCGACAATATCCGAAATTTTTACCCTCCAGATTCCAATGGTTCTTAACCCTGTCGGCCCGATAATTTTTTCTGAATTTTCCGACTGCAGTTCGCCTGTGGTTGTAACCGTGATCTCCATTTTTCCTTTTTCCACCGTAACTTCAACAGGGCCCGAAGCCTCTTTTTTTCTGGAACGGTAAATTATAATAGTGACAATGATCAAAACAACTACTACAATTCCGATTATTATTCTTTTAAATTTCATAACACTATTGATATGTTAAAGGCTAAACTCCTGCATGGGTTCGGGTATCTCAATATTTGTAAAAAGGTTTTGTTCCATGGTGGCTTTATATTTTTCCTGTGTTTCGTATTCTCCATGAACCAGAAATATTTTTTTAAGTTGCTTTTTGTCCTGACAACTCAGGTATAGTATTGTCTCATTGTAATCGCCATGGGCGCTGTACGATTCCAGCACTGCAATATCAGCCTTCACGGCATAGCGGATACCGAATATCGAAACGTCCGGATCGCCTCTTTTGAGCTTTGCGCCAAGCGTTGAAGGAGCGCAATATCCGACAAAAAGAACCGTATTATTTTTATTTGAGACGCTGTTTGCCAGGTGATGCTTGATACGCCCGGCTTCGCACATACCCGAAGCGGAAATAATAATACAGGGCTCATCGTAATTGTTCAGTTTCTTGGAATCGTCTTCTGTGCGCACATATATTAGATTATTAAAACCAAAAGGATCGGTATCTTTTTCCATCTGTTCCAGCATATCGTCGTTGAAACTTTCCGGGTGCGTGCGCATTATGTTGGTGGCATTGATGGACAGAGGGCTGTCAACAAAAACTTTCACTTTGGGAAGCCAGCCTTTATTCACAAGAAGATGCAGGGAATACACAACCTCCTGAGTCCTTCCGACACTGAAAGAAGGTATGATAAGTTTTCCTTTTTTCTTTACACAGGTGTCAACGACAACCTGAAGTAATTTTTTCTGTGCATCGTCCTGATGATCGTGCAGTCGGTCTCCATAGGTTGATTCAGTAATTAAGTAATCTGCCTGCGGAAACGGCTGCGGGCCGCGAAGGATCAGATTTCTCTGCCTTCCGATATCTCCGGTATAGCAAATACGCTTTGTTTCATCGCCTTCTTTGATGGTAAGGTTAACAGCAGCGCCACCAAGAATATGGCCTGTTTCCGTGAACACAAGGCTTACATTTTTATTAATTTTAAATTTGTTATTATAGCTGATGCTGACAAAAAATCCTAAGCTTCGTTCAGCGTCTTTAATAGTATATATAGGTTCAATGGGTGGCAATCCTTCTTTCGCACGTTTTTTATTATGCGTGTGGGTATCATGTTCCTGTATGCGGGCGCTGTCTGCAAGCATTATGGCGCACAGGTCGCGGGTACCGTGTGTGCATACAATCATGCCTTCAAAACCATTTTTAACAATATACGGGATCAAGCCGGCATGGTCAATATGCGCATGCGACAAAACCAGGTAATCAATATCTTTGGGTTCAAAACCCAGGTTTTTGTTCATCGAATCGGTTTCAAGCCCTTTTCCCTGGAACATTCCGCAATCGAGCAAGATATTCACTCCGTCGTCTGTGGCGATCAAATGCTTGCTTCCTGTGACCTCGCGCGCAGCGCCAATAAATTTTATCTTCATATTTTCCAAAATTTAATTATCACTTACATCAAAACCTTATCATACCATTATTCATTATGCAAACCGGCAGAACAATTTTTTGCCTGTTATCTTTTCAAAAGTAATCATTTTTTAAGTTTCTGAAATAGCAAAACATTGATTTTAGAAAACAATAATGCTATAAACTTCACTTTGAGTAAAAATTTATAAATTGATATTCTCAACTTTTCAACTGTTAGGGAACAACAGATGTATCTGATTTAGTCAAAGACAAAGGAAGACACACTATTTAGTGTCTGTCCATAATATCGGATTTTATGAAACCGCAAAGTACACAAAGAAAATTACAAAGTTCGCAAAGTGTTGCCAATAGTGGCTTTGCGTTCTTTGCGTAAAACTCAGCGTTCTCTGCGGTTAATTTTTTTGAATTACTCAGACATTATGGACATGCACTATTTAATAATACAAATTTTTCTGAAATCCGAAAAGCCGGAGGATTGAACAGAAATAAAAAAGATACCATTAATCAATCCGGAAGTATTTACCCGGTAATTATATTTTCCGGGCATCAGTAATTGATCTGTAAAAATATCTCTGACGTTTTCACCCATTACATTTTTTAACCGGATAGAAATATTTTGCTACGAATCCATGTTAAAATTCAGTGTAAATTCATCTTTGGCAGGATTAGGATAAATTTTCAAATCAGTCAATGGAACATGTTGCCGATCTTTAACCTGTGAAAGAGTCCCGGTAAAATAAACCGGGGCAGACCACAGAAACTGGTAATCATCCTGGCCTGCCCTCACATATAACCAGTTAAAACTTTCCGGTGTTATATAAACTGTGGTATCTATCAAACCATTCGATGATGCAAATGATAAAATGGTTCCGGCACCTGTAATTACTTCAACCGAGAGCCATGGTTCATTATCTGCATCGTCCAGAAAAATGTGCAATGCCATATCATAATCTTTCTGTACAGGTTGACCCATAGAGTGGCCGTTAATGTCTATCCATATTTCCGCATTTTTATCCCACGAAGCAAAAGTTCTGCCCGACCGCATCGCATTAAAAAGAGAGGTCCGGCTCAGGTCCGTAGCCCAGATACCGGCACGTTTATCATTTTTCGTACCCCAGTCGGCAGAATGGTTATCCTGATTTGCCACCGGCGATAAATGCCATCCGGAATTTAATGCTGTAATATACCATTGTTCCTGGTATAAATCCTCGATCTCTATCAGGTTGAACGAAGAATCAATCACAGTACCCATATAATCAAAATTGTTCCAGTTACTGAAATAAATCTCTTCTGCAGGATGGTTGAACTGCCCGATGGCGGGATATTCATCAACCACATCCTGGCAAAAGGCAGGCCAGTCGGTATAGGTTAGAGCCGATAACAGCGCTCCGGTATTTAAAACATTGCAGTGACCATACTGCGGAGAGCCCCATTCGTATCCTGCCATAGCAACATAACTCCCGTTCACGGTCGCATTATCAGCATCACCCTGGGTTTCAAACCATGCCAGAAGATCAAGATAAATTTGTTCTAAGTGATCTGTCACGGCAAGGAAATCCAAATGGGCAGAATCGCGTGCATATATAAACGCTTCCTCGGGAGTACCTTCTCCATCCGATAAACTTGTATGGCTATGTAAATTTCCCTTATAGGCTATATATGGTGATTGAGCGAATCCAATACCACAGGAATAAATCAGGATAATGAATACAAAACATATTTTTTTCATCGGTAAGAGAATTTAAATAATCTGTAACTATTCACCCCCCTATATTCACGGTGGCGATTTGACGGAGCGAAGATAATGGATTTATCCCATTTTTAATAGCAGTATCAATAATTGAACGCAGGACAGCAAAAGATTCGGCACCGGCCAATGACTTGAAGTAACC
>JACRAL010000088.1 GCA_016213435.1 Bacteroidota bacterium | reverse complement strand
TTCCTGTCTTGTGGTCTTCATTAAATCAAACATTGCCTGAAGAACTTCTTTGGCTTCTTCGTTGCTGTTTGCTTCTATCTTGACTTTAAATTCAAAGGTGTTCATGATGCGAATTCTTTTAGTTTGGCGATATATTCAATGATATTAGGGGCAAGGGTTTTGTCAGATTCAATCTCTGAGAAAATATTAAAGATTTCACCCAGCAATTGATTGTTGACATTAGTCAGATATTGACTGATAAGAGCAATGATTTCAGAACGTTTCTGTTCATCTTCACTCAACGTCTGTGATTGGGATGTGTCATTGGTGTTTTTTTCCTGTGTTGTGCTTTGTGTTGTGTTTTCATCCACAATCCCGGAATTGTCTTCTTTTGAGGTTAGTTTCTTCTTTTCGTCTTTGTCTTCATTGTCATCCAATCCCATCAGTTCAGCTAAAGGTTTGCGTAGCTTATCTTTTTTGATTCCGATACTTTCAAGGATGTCACCCAACATTCCGGCATAGTACTTCACCTGCTTTTTGCTTTCTAATGCTTCTTCCAGTTCTTCGTTCTGTTCTTCGAGTTCATCAACACGTTTCTTTAGTTCATCGTTTTCATCGGCAAGTTCTTTCACGATGTCCTTCATTTCATTGAAATCCGTATTTTTTTTCAGTTCCTCAAACCTTTGTGATACCAAAGCATTGATCTGAGCTTCACCTAACCCCTGAAATTGCTGTGGTTCGGAAGGAATTTGCTTTGGGCGTAAATCACACACATTTCCATCTACCCATTGACCGTTTTCGGTAAACAAATCCACTTTGATGATTTCCGGTTTTTCAACCTTAACCATGTTGTTAATCTGTCTCGACATTCCATCACTGGGTTCCTTGTCGATGAGTTTCCGGCTAATGTTATTATTTATAACAAATGCACTGAAAAGGATTTTGTTTCCTTTTTCAATCTCCCTGTTCGCCCTTGCATGAAGGCTTTTTAGAAAGTATGTTACACTACTTGCTGCCATTTTACTTTGGTATTACCCGGATGAATTCTAAAAGCTGAACTGTACGTTTGGGATTGGTAATAATGATTAACCCTGTAAATTCCTGTATCTGCGAAAGGTTTTGTTTTGTGTAGTGCTGGTCAACATCGTAAACATTGGTATCGGAACGAATGATTGTACCATTAGCCAGTTCTTTTGACACAAGGTAGAAAAACTGGTTATATCCTTTAATGCGATATTCCGTTTGCTCATTGTTGGTGAGTATAGAAACAGGTTCATGATGGAATGCCTTGAATCCACGTTCAGCCATTCGCTGATTG
>JACRAL010000087.1 GCA_016213435.1 Bacteroidota bacterium | reverse complement strand
TCCTTCCGGTATTTGCATTATGCAAACTTCCACATAATTCTCTTACTTTTATATCCTTCAAAAAAAAGTTATTAAGATTCATTTGTTAATTTAAAATTATGTAGTAAATTTAAGGCAGAAACATATTGTGAACGATTACGAAAAATTGTAGCTCTGAATATTTTTGAACGTGGGTGTGCAATTGATGCCCCAATTGGTTTTTACCCTCCATGATGCGGTATTTACATAAATAACATACAGCGGGTCGCTCACTACCTGCTGAGAACCTGTTACGCTGCTCACCGCATGCCAGTTTCCGTTGCTGCTGTCGTCGCGCATGAGGATATAACTTGTTACAGGGTTTGGACTGTTTTCAATAGAGTAGGAGGTAGTCCAGTAAAAAGTGCCGTTGTTGTTCAGGAAATAAATGGTGTTGTGATAGGGGCTGAAATCGCTGTAACCACCGCATGTGTCGTGTACCTGTATTTTGTAACGGTATGTGCCTGCATTCGGATCACCGGTATTAGGGAAATAAAGTGTATTTACCGTGTCAATAAATAAACTTTCTGCACTATAAGGAAGGCGGGCTATGGGCTGATAATTATTTGTTGCAATTTCTCGATATACAATAAAACTGTCAACAGTGGTGAACACCGTTTTATCCCAGAATATAATATTATATTCTGAAAGCGAATCAACTGTAACCATGCAGATGCGGGCAGAATCTGCTGGAGGCTCAGTGATGGTAGCAGAGGCTGTTTGTGTACACTGGTTAACATCAGATACCGTAACAGTATAGACTCCTGCGAAAAGATTTGCGGCAGTTGTTGTTGTATTGTTATTGCTCCATAAATATGAAAATGGTGACATGCCTCCGGTTAAGGATACTGTAGCAGAACCGTTGTTAAATCCGTGACAGCTTGCATTGGTTGTCGAAGAAACGGTAGCAGAAAAAGTATAGGTATGAACAACAAAAATATCGTCGTACCCTGAATTGTTTAATGTGATATTTCCAAATGTAATAGGCTGATCCCAATAAGAACCAATGGCATAAACGTTATCTTCTCCATTGACTACAATATTATTATATACAGTTTCACAGTCCCCATCACCAAAAGCGATCCATTGTATATTGCCGCCATTGTCAAATTTAGAAATGGAAACTTTTCGTTCAAGTTTTCCGCATAAATATACATTTCCCGTATTATCTGCAGCCACACCATAACCCACATCATCCCAACCACTGATTACGCTACCCTGGCTCCTGGCCCATATCACATTACCGTCTAAATCATATTTGACGAGAAAAATATCATATCCTCCGCTATGCGGGACTATTATGGAATTTCCGAATTTTATGGTATCGTCCATGAAACCTCCAGTGGTGTAAACAAAATTTCCTTTTGTCGTAATTCCCCTGCCGAATGTACGGGCTTGCCCAACCGGATTGCTTGCCCAGAGGGACACTACCGTCCGGAGCCAATTTCGCAATAAAATAGTTGCCATTAGCTCCTGAGTGTGAATGCAAAATAAAATTATCAAAATGAATTGAATCGCAGTTGAAATCGCCTGTTATATATGCATTATTGAATGCATCAATGGTAATACCCGTTGCAATATTAGAATGATTCCCTCCGAATTTTTTTGCCCAAAGTACATTGCCGGACGGATCATATTTTACAATAAAAATCTGGTTTGAAACTGGGTTACTCATATTATGCAATACGATATTTCCAAAAGTAATCGAGTCGCTATGAAATTGACCGGCTACATAAATATTACCGAGAGAATCGAGGGCAATACTATTTCCCATGTCCCATGACTGATATACTCCACATGCTTTATGTGCCCATATTCCATTACCGTTGGAATCCAATTTTGCAACAAAATATTCATCATAGGGGGGGAAGTCGTTATATAAAGTTACATTTCCAATTATAATTGAATCGCTACCAAAACATCCTGTTATATAAAGGTTGCTGCTTGCATCGGTTGTAATAGCATAGCTTGATTCACTCTTGTTCCCACCCAGCCCTTTGCCCAAAGAAGATTACCGGATAAATCATATTTTGCAAGAAAAATGTCGCTATTGGAAGAATTTGGAATACTTTGATTATATAAAGTTGTAGAACCAAAACTGATGGCCGAACTTTGAAAATAACCCGTTGTATAAATATTGCCAGCCTTATTGGTAGCAATCCCGGTTCCAAAATCATAATTGCCGCCTCCTGCTTTTTTCGCCCAAAAGCAATTCTGTGCGTTGGAACCCATTGCTGTTATAAGGAGTACGATTGAAAGGATTTGTGTTTTCATATTTTATTTCTTAATTTTTATAGGAGAAGGAAGTATCAATTCAAACTATTTTATACAAAGATATAAGTTTAATTAAATTTGTTGTATGCTTTATATGTTGTAAAAAAATACAGACTTCTTTTTTATAATAGAAACTTTCTCTATTATTGCCATGAATACATAAATAGTAATTATTATGAATACATCGGAATTTAAAACAAAAGATACTCCTGTAGATTATAATATAGTTGAATCCAAAATCAAAGAATCCGGTATTTCCGGCATTGGGCGGGCAACTATTCGTGAATTAGTGAAACTCGTTAATGAAATTGAAAAAGATTCAGGAAAAAAATTTATTAGGATGGAGATGGGGGTTCCGGGTATTGAAACAAGCCGGATAGGGTTAGATGCGGAGATCGAGTCTTTGCATAAAGGCGTTTCATCCAAATATGTATTGATTGATGGCATTCCGGAACTTAAAAAAGAAGCTTCAAGGTTTGCTAAATTATTTATGAATATTGATGTGAATGCCGAATGTTGTGTGCCTACGGTCGGTTCTATGCAGGGATCTTTTGCCGCATTCATGTTGCTCAGCAAATATATGAAAGGCAAAGATACCACATTGTTCATTGATCCCGGATTCCCGGTTCAGAAACAGCAACATCATGCTCTTGGTATTAAATATGAAGCATTTGATGTATATGATTACAGAGGTGAAAAGTTGAAAGATAAAATTGAATCTTATCTGAAAAAAGGAAATATTTCATCCATTGTATATTCCAATCCCAATAATCCGTCGTGGATATGTCTCACTGAAGCTGAACTGAAAATTATCGGCGATCTTGCAAATCAGTATGATGTTATTGTTGTTGAAGACCTCGCTTATTTTGCCATGGATTTCAGAAGCGATCTGTCGAAGCCGGGCGTACCTCCGTATCAACCGACTGTAGCGAGATATACTGACAATTATTTTTTAATGGTTTCGAGCTCCAAAATATTCAGTTATGCAGGGCAACGGATCGCAATGGCTATTCTTTCAAATAAGCTGTTCCATCGTCGTTTTCCCGGTTTGGCAGAGAACTACAGAACTGAATTTTTCGGATATACTTTGATTTACCGGATATTGTATTCTTTAACGGCCGGCACGTCGCATTCTGCCCAGTATGGTTTAACGGCAATGTTAAAAGCGGTAAACGACGGTATCTACAATTTTGTCGAAGCGACCAGGGAATATGGCGAAAAAGCCAGGATCATGAAAAAATTGTTTACTGATAACGGGTTTCAGATCGTTTACGATAAAGATATTGATAAACCTCTTGCCGACGGATTTTACTTCACATTTGCATATCCCGGGTTCACAGGCGAACAGCTTCTTGAGAGGATGCTTTATTACGGGATCAGCGCTATTGCATTATCCATTACCGGCAGCGAACGGACAGAGGGATTAAGGGCCTGTGTCTCTCTCGTAATGAGAAATCAATTCCCGGAACTGGAAGCCCGCTTGAAAAAATTCCATGAACATTATAAATAACCATTAGTGATAACCGAATGACAACTGTTTTCCAAAGAATAATAAACAAAATAAATTTATAATAACATTGAGCGACCTCAAAATAACCCTTATCCAGTCTGATCTTGCATGGGAAAATCCAAAACAAAACCGTGAAAATTTTTCAAAAAAGATAGATTCAATAAATGAACCCGCAGATTTGGTGATCCTGCCGGAAATGTTTACAACCGGTTTCTCCATGAAATCGAAGGAACTCGCTGAAACTATGGATGGCGTTTCGGTAGAATGGATGAAGAAAAAAGCTGAAGAGAGAAAATGTGTTATCACAGGTAGTCTGATCATCAGGGAGAATAATAATTTTTACAACAGGCTCATCTGGGCAAAACATGACGGCTCTATAGAAATTTATGACAAGAAGCACTTATTCAGGTTTGCAAACGAACAGGATTATTACACTCCGGGAAACAAAAAATTAATGATAGAAATCAAAGGATGGAGAGTTTCTCCGCTTATTTGTTACGATCTTCGTTTTCCGGTATGGAGCAGGAACAGGAACGATTGTGATCTTTTAATCTACATTGCCAACTGGCCGGAAGTACGGAAGGACATCTGGCGATTGCTCCTTAGAGCGCGTGCACTGGAAAATCAGGTTTTTGTAGCAGGTGTCAACAGAGTTGGCTCAGATGGAAATAATCAGCCATACACCGGAGATACAGCCCTTATCTCTCCAAAAGGAATAGAACTCAGCAATATTAAACCCGGTGAAGAAAAAGTTGAAACAATAAGCATTTCCATGATCGAGTTGGTTGATTTCAGAGAAAAATATCCTGTATGGATGGATGCTGATAATTTTGAACTGATTCAGTGAAATTATCAATGCCAAACTTCCATAAAATACTACATTCTTTTTTTGCAATTTAGATTGCTTTATTTATATTTGAAAAAGTATTTTATAACATATTATAATGTATACTATCTATACTATGCAAGGTAACCCGCTGACAGTATAAAATCAATTCATTTTACTTTAGATTTTTATAATAACAGAAAAAAAAATGAGGTACGCAGAGACAGGTTTTAATTTAGAAATTGATCTAACCCGGGGAAGCATTGAGAGGGTTGCAACTGACCCGATTGATACCGAACTTTATCTGGGTGGGTTAGGTACTAATGCAAAAATATTATGGGAAAGGGTTCCGCCTGAAGTTGAAGCCTTTTCTCCTGATAATCTGCTAATTTTTGCTGCAGGCCTTTTATGTGGCACACCTGCTCCCGGTTGTAATCGTACTATTGTTTCTACCATTTCTCCTCAGACTAAGTTAATGGCATTTTCAATGATGGGGGGATTTTGGGCGCCGGAATTAAAGTATGCAGGTTATGACAAAGTAATTTTTCGCGGCAAGTCCCCAAAATTGGTTTATTTGTGGATAAACAATGACAAAGTGGAAATACGTGACGCCTCTCATTTGCAGGGTAAAGGTGCTATTGAAACTGAAGAACTTATCCGGCAGGAGTTGAATGAGCCGAAAGCCCAGGTAGCTGCCATCGGCCTGGCCGGTGAAAACAGGGTTTATTTTGCATCTATCGAGCAGGGCAGATCCAGTGCCAGCCGTGGCGGAATAGGGGCAGTTATGGGAGACAAAGGATTAAAGGCGATAGCTGTTCGGGGAACAAGGGATATCAATGTAGCCCGACCGGCTGAATTCATGGAACTTTGCAATGAAGTGCTGAAATATATTAAAGCCCGGGAAGGAAAGCCAATTCCGGGTGTAATGCCCATTTTGGCCGGGCTTGGGTCGCCACAAGAGATGAAAGTCCATGATGAAAAGTGGCACACCGAGAATTTTATGTGGGGAAATTCCCGTACACGCAGGAAAGATTTTTGGAACGAAGAAATAGAAAAGAATTGGAAGGAGACGATGGAAAATGCACGGATAAGGCTCATTAGTTGCTATAACTGTCCGATGAAATGCGCGGCAACCCTTTCCGTTCCGGGATTTCCAACATACATGATGAAATGCTTCTCGAAACTGACCTATACAATGGCGGCCATGTCAGACCTGGATTTTGGTTTAAAAATCGCTCAACGTGCAACAGAGTATGGAGTGGACGCATTTTCAACTCCGCAGGTTATGGCATTCGCCCTCGAACTTCATGAAGCCGGCATTTTGACTGATAAAGACTTTGAAGGAATACCGTCAGATAACAATGAGAAATTTTTCTGGCTGCTTGACAGAATTGTCAGGCGGGAAGGGATAGGAGATGTTCTGGCCAATGGCACTTACTGGGCGGCTCAGCAGATTGGTAAGGGCGCAGAATCTTATGCTCATAACAATATTAAGAAACATGAGCAGTTGCCTCTCAAACTGTCAATGCTGAACCCAATTTATTTTCTTATGTATTCTACCGGCGAAAAGATAAACATTACCCAAATCGAAGGGCAGTTTCCCCAGGCGCCTTTTGCTACTGTAGAGGAGAGAGAATCGTTTGTAAAGGATTGGGTCCAGGTTCCTGATGAAAAGTTTAAGCAATATCTTTTAGACTGGGAAATACGCGGGGAAAAATCAATGCCGCATTATCCTACCGTTGATATGTGTTGTGATATTGTAGACTGGCAGGAAAAGATGCATTACATTGATGACGCCCTCGGGATGTGCTCCGGTTTATCGTCATTCCCGCTGAAACCCCCGTATCATATACACAATTACCCGAAATTGATCTCATCAGGCGCTGGAATTGATATGGATGAAGTTAAACTAACGCAGGCAGCCAAAAGATACCGGACTTTGGTTAGATCCATTAATATAAGAAGAGGCATGAGGAGAGCTGACGAGAAGCCTCCGGAGAATCATTGGAAGAAAAGATTTCCAGAACTCGAAAAGGATCTCTTAGATACATATTACAAATTAAAAGGGTGGAATAATGAGGGTATTCCTACGAAAGAGTCCTTGCATGAATTGGGGTTGGATTACGTTAGCGAAGACTTCCAAAAGAGAGGGATATTAACAGATATAGAATAGTGTTGTCTCGATAATTAATACCATCATACTTTATGATTGGATGCGTAGAAAATGATAAATAAAGAAGCGGCATATAAGAAAATATCAGAACTGGTTGAACGCTTTGACGAGCAGTTTGACTCTTACAAAAAAGCTGACTACAACGAGACACTTACCCGCAGAGACTTCATTGACCCGTTTTTCAAAGCATTGGGTTGGGACATTGACAACGAGGAAGGTTACGCAGAAGCATACAGAGAAGTAATTCACGAAGACAAAGTAAAAGTTGGCGGAGCGCTCAAAGCCCCAGACTATTCCTTCCGATTAGTTGGCGGCAAACGACTTTTTTTTGTTGAAGCAAAAAAACCATGCGTAGTTGTCAAAGATGAAATTCCACCTGCTTATCAAATTCGCAGATATGGTTGGAGTGCGAAACTTCCTATTTCCATTATCACAGACTTTGAAGAATTTGCAATTTACGACTGCACCAAAAAACCCAATCCTTCCGACAAAGCATCAACAGCAAGAGTAAAATACTTAACTTTTCGGGAATATCTTAAAGAGTTTGATTTTATCTGGGAAACTTTCAGCAAAGAACAAGTTCTGAAAGGCAGTTTTGACAAATTCGTGCAAAGCGACACGCAGAAAAAAGGAACAACTACCGTTGACAAAGATTTTTTACAATCGCTTGACAGTTGGCGGACTTATCTTGCAACCTCCATCAGTTGGAATAATAAAGACCTTGACGAAGACGAAATAAATTTTGCCGTTCAGCAAACCATTGACCGAATTATTTTTTTGCGCATTGCAGAAGACAGAAGCGTAGAACCATACAGCAACCTGAAAAACGCAATCAAACAAGGCGACTATTACCAAAATCTGTTTGAGCAGTTTCGCAAGGCAGACGAAAAATATAATTCGGGAATTTTTGATTTCAATAAAGACCGCATCAGCGAACATCTGAAAATTGAAAACAAAATCATAAAGACGATTATTACTGAATTGTATTACCCAAGTCCATATGCGTTTGACGCAATGCCTGTTGAAATTTTGGGAACTGCATATGAGCAGTTTCTCGGAAAAGTAATACGAATTACTCCTGCACATCATACAAAAATTGAGGAGAAGCCCGAAGTAAGAAAAGCCGGAGGAGTTTATTACACGCCTCAATACATTGTTGAATACATCGTAAAAAATACCGTAGGAAAACTCGTTGAAGGAAAGACGCCAAAAGAAATAAGCAACATAAAAATAGTTGACCCGGCTTGCGGAAGCGGCTCATTTCTTTTGGGAGCGTACCAATATTTGCTGGACTTTCATAAAAATTATTATTCCAACAACGGCACCCTTCGACAAGCTCAGGGTGCAAAAGGGAAAAAAGAAAATACACTAACACCGGAAGGACACTTAACAACAGCAGAAAAGAAAAGAATTTTACTCAATAATATTTTCGGAGTTGATATTGATGTAAATGCAGTTGAAGTAACCAAGCTGAGTTTGCTTTTAAAATGTATGGAAGGAGAAACGGAAGCAAGCATCAATCATCAGTTAAAAATGTTTCACGAAAGAATTTTGCCCGACCTTGATAATAACATTAAGAGCGGGAATAGTTTAGTTGATGAAGATATTTGGGATGGAGAATTAAAATTAGGATTTGATAAGAAAATTAAACCTTTCAATTGGCAAAAGGCATTTCCGGAAGTGTTCAAAAGAAAAATAGTAAAAAAAGAAGATGATTTAAAAGCCATTGCAGGCAAAGCAAAAGAGCATGCCCAAAAAGCAATGGAATATGCTATGGATTTAGAAAATAAATTATCTGTCTTGAATGAGTCCGAAGGTAATTATAATAACAAAGGTGGTTTTGATGTCGTAATTGGGAATCCGCCGTATTTGAAACTAACGGCAAACAATATTGATGCAGAATTGCTATCATATTATAAAAAAAAGTTTCAATCATATTTAGGAGGAAGTTCAAAAAATTTATTTCAACTCTTTTTAGAGAGAGTGGTCAATTTACGTCCAAAAATATTTTCATTCATTGTTCCAGAAGCATTGCTGACAACAGACAGCAACGGAAAAATCAGAGAAATTCTTTTACAGAATTTTAATCTTAATTCAATCGTAACCTTTGACCACTTCGTTTTTGAAGATGCAACAATAGGAACTACAATAATTGTTGGTGAGAAAAACACAAAAGAGAAAACCAAGATTGTGAAAATTGATACGGAAAAACAACAAAGCATTGTTCAAGAAATTAAGTTGACAAAAGGACTTGAACCATGGGAGGTTTCTTTTGATGACGCAAACAAAAAGTTTTTCAAAAAGATTTTATGTTCTTCAAAACTGATGGGTGAAATAGTTGAAATGTCAAAGGGAATGGTTGTGAAAAATCGTAACGATATTCTCACACAAACACCAACAAAAATATCTTTACCGTTTCTCTTAGGCAATTGTATGAAACGTTACAACTACCATTACGACAAGTATGCAGAATATGAAAAATTAGACATCATTGGTGGCACAAGAAATTTAAACAAACACACTTCTATTCCCCGATTGCTTATTCGCAGAACAGGAAGTAGTTTATGTGCAACTTATTCTGACAAACAAGAATTGATTGAAAGCACAATTTACATTTTACGAAGTGATAAAGTGAACTTGAAATTTCTTTTGGGTTTGATAAACTCAAAACTTCTTTCTTTCTATCTATCAAAACGGCTTGTAACAAACTTACAAGGTTTTCCGCAAGTGCTGATGGGACAATTAGAACAACTTCCAGTTGTAACGACAAGCGAAAATAATCAAAACGAAATTGCAATCTTGGTTGACCAACTTTTACAACTCAATCAAGAAAAAGAAGAAACAAAACTGCAAAGCAATATTGTACAAATACAACAACATATTGAATATTGTGAAGAACAAATCAATAAAGCAGTTTATAAACTATACGAGTTAACACCAAATGAAATAAAAAATGTGGAGGGAAAATGAAAAATAAATTTATAGAAACATTAAAGTTTATAGAAGATAAAAGAACGGAAAATCTACAAAAACTAATCAACTTATCTAATGACAAATTAGACGACCTTAAAAAGTATTATTATGACTGGTTTAAGGGCGCTGAAGAATCGGGTTACAAAGAAAGTACAATAGTTAATCTAAAACATTATAATTTGATAGAAGAAGCTATAAAAATTAAACAATGGAATGATGAACAGAAAAAGATTAACAGGCGGAAGAAAATCATAATTTCGCATGTCTTTTGAATTTTGAACTTTGGATTTATTTTGAAGGAGGACGCGAACCATGAAGGGTGAAAAGAAAAATAAAATTATTAAATCAATAAGAATTGACGTTGATAAATGCGTCGGTTGCATGGCATGTGAAGTAATCTGCTCCGCATTTCATGCCACGCCAAAATATAGCGGCAATAATCCGGCAAGGTCTCGTATTCGCGTGATTCGTGATCCGATTGCAGACATATATGTTCCTGTTTATGCAGGAGAATATGCCGTTGCCGAATGTGCCGGCAGAGACAAATATACGATTGACGGAAAGGAATACGACGAGTGTGCCTTTTGCCGTGCTTCCTGCCCGTCAAGAGATGTGTTCAAAGAACCTGATTCAGGTCTTCCTTTGAAATGCGACATGTGTGGAAGCGATCCTTCTCTGGAAAAACCCATGTGTGTGCAGTGGTGTTTAAATGATGCCCTGATTTACGAAGAAAGAGAAGAAGCAGTAGAAGAAGTAGAAACCCTGGAAGAATTAGAAATAGGATTGGAAGCATTGGCAAATAAATATAGTTTGAATAAAATAACGGAAATCGCTGCCCGGATGTCAGTGTCAAAAAAAGGTTAGAACATGAACGGGGCAAAGACCCAAGCCCCAATAAACAAGTCCCAAATTCAAAGAAAAGTGAGATTTGGAACTTGGAATTTGAGTCTTGGAACTTGAAATTTGGAATTTAAAATAATGGAAAAAGTAGCCGATTACAAAGAGATCATTGACATCATAAAAGAAAAGGGTGGAGATGCTTTCAGATTATGCTACCAGTGCGGAAAATGCGATGTTGTTTGCCCGTGGAATAAAGTCAGACAATTTAGTATGCGCAAATTAGTCAGGGAGGCTGCTTTCGGAATGTCTGAGATAGAAGGCGAAGATATATGGCGTTGTACTACCTGCGGAAAATGTCCAAAGGTGTGTCCCAGAGATGTAAAACAGGTTGAATCGGGAATCTCTTTGCGTAGGATTGCAACTGAATATGGTGTTTATCCTGTTTCCGTCAACCCTATCCGCTCAATACGATCAAGCCTTAATGGCGATGGCAACCCTTTTTCTGAAGACCGGAAAAAGAGGGCAGACTGGGCACAGGGCCTTTCTGTAAATACATTCACTGAAGGCATGGAAATTTTATATTTTCCCGGATGCTACCTCAGCTATGACCCAAGATTGAAAAAGGTAGCTGCTGCTACAGCCCGAATCCTTAAAAAAGCAGGAGTCAGTTTCGGAATACTGGGTTCTAAGGAAAATTGCTGCGGAGAAAGTATACGCAAAACGGGCGACGAGGAATTATACAGACAATTAGCGAAAGAAAACATCAAAACCTTTATAGATAATGGAGTGAAGAGAATTCTTGTTTCTTCCCCTCATTGCTATCATACTTTTAAAAATGAGTATCCCGGATTTATGGTGAAATTTGAGGTAGTTCATATAGCTCAATATATTTTTGAACTTGTAAATGAAGGAAGGCTTGAACTTAACAAGGAGTATAAGAAAAAAATCACATATCATGATCCATGTTATCTGGGTCGGCATAACGGGATATATGATGAACCCCGAAATATTTTACGGAAAATATCTGCGTTGGAATTGACGGAGATGGCTGATACGCGTGAAGATAGTCTCTGTTGTGGAGGAGGAGGGGGCAGAATTTGGATGGACACCCCAAAGGGTGAAAGATTCTCCGACCTTAGAATAGATCAGGCAGTAGAGGTTGGGGCTGAAATATTGGTTACTTCCTGCCCATATTGCATCGCTAATTTTGAAGATAGCTTATTGTCCCATAAGGATAGAGAAACCATAGTGATAAAAGATATTACAGAAATCGTTCAAGAAGCTATTTCCTGAATTATTAAAAACTGATAAAGATAAAGAGCAATGAAATATTTCAAATACCAAGAACCAAGAACCAAGAACCAAGTCCCAAGAACCAAGTCCTAAGCCCCAAGCCCCAAGCACCAAGAACCAAAGTCAACCTTAGAATTTGGAATTTGAGATTTTAGACTTTATTATGAAGTGAAGAATGAAAGAAGAACCATTAAAAAATAATTCCGGAAATAACGACTTTGGAGATGTCATGGTTGTTGGCGGTGGTATCAGCGGTATTCAGGCCGCTCTTGATCTTGCCGCTTCCGGCTTTAAGGTTTATCTGGTTGAGAAAGCGCCAACTATTGGCGGAAAGATGGCCCAGCTTGATAAAACCTTTCCCACTAATGATTGCTCAATGTGCATTGAATCTCCCAAGTTTATTGAATGCGACAGGCATCCCAATATTGAAATTCTTACTTATACCGAAGTGGACAGTGTAGATGGGAAAGCGGGAGACTTCACCGTAACGCTGAATAAAAAACCCAGATACATAATTGAGGATAAATGCACCGGTTGTACGGTCTGTACTGAATACTGTCCGGTTCCTGTCCCTGACCCGTTTAATCAGGAATTATCTGCTAATAAAGCTATTCATATATACTTCTCTCAGGCAGTTCCACTTGTCCCTTACATTGATGAAAATTGCCTTTTCCTTAAAGATAAAAAATGTTCTATTTGCGTCAGTGTTTGTAAAAATAAAGCAATTGATCTGCATCAGAAGCCTGAGAAACGTATTGTAAAAGTGGGAGCTATTGTCTTGTCTCCCGGCTACGATGTTTTTCATCCCGAGATACGGGGCGACTATGGTTATGGAAAGTATAAAAACGTTGTTACCAGTCTTGATTTCGAACGTCTGCTTTGTGCCACTGGCCCTCATATAGGAGAGATATTACGACCGTCTGACCTTAAACACCCTAAAAAAATTGCATGGATTCACTGTGTTGGATCCAGACAGACAAACGAAGGAGGCAACAGTTATTGCTCTTCTGTTTGCTGTACATATATTCAGAAACAGGTAATCTTAGCCAAAGATCACGATGCGGATATGATAGCAATGATTTTTCATAATGATATCCGGTCTTATGGTAAGGATTTCGAACGTTTTTATCAAAGAACCTCAAACCTTCCCGGGGTTACATTCATTAGAAGTTATGTGTCTGTCGGAAGAGAGATTCCCGGTTCAGAAAATGTAACGATAAGGTACGCTACAACGGATGATGGCGTAAAAGAAGAAGAATTCGATCTTATCGTATTGGGCGTTGGATTGATTCCTCCTGCAAAAGTTGAGAGTCTTGCAGATACTTTCGGTATTGAGTTAAACGCTCATCAGTTTTGTAATATTAATGCCACAACGCCAATAAAAACCTCAAGACCTGGTATTTTTATCAGCGGAGCTTTTCAGGGACCATTGGATATTCCCGAATCTGTTGTGGGAGCAAGCGGAGCGAACGCCCTCGTTGGAGAGCTTTTGAGAACCAGGCGGGGTAAACTTTCAAAGGAACGTATTTACCCGGAAGAAAGGGATGTATCTGAAGAAGAAATCAGGGTAGGCGTATTTGCCTGCCATTGCGGTGCTAATATAGGTCGTGTTGTTGATATTCCCGGTCTGGTTGAATATTCTTTGACCTTAGACAATGTCGTTCACGCAGAAGAAGGCCTTTTTATATGTTCCACCGATGCCGCTCAGCAAATTTCGAATACCATAAGAGAGAAAAAGCTTAATCGTGTAATTGTTGCCGCATGCACGCCAAAAACCCACGAGCCTTTGTTTCGCGACACACTCAGGGAAGGCGGCATCAATCAGTACTTTTTCGACATGGCCAATATAAGAGAGCACTGCTCATGGGTGCACTCCAAACAAAAAGAAGAAGCTTCTCAAAAAGCAAAAGATATCGTTCGTATGTCCGTTGCCCGTGCTGCTCATCTGGAACCCCTGCAGGAATTTGATCTGCCGGTTAACAAGGCAGCGCTCGTAGTTGGCGGGGGACTGGCAGGTATGAACAGCGCCCTGGGCATAGCCAACCAGGGATTTGAAGTTCACCTGATTGAAAAGGAAGCAAATCTTGGAGGAATGGCTCTGAGAATTCCTACTACACTGGAAGGTTTGGATGTTCAGGGATATTTGCGCGACTTAATACGTAAGGTTTATGAGCATCCTTTAATTTATGTATCTCATAGCGCTGCTATCACGGATGTTTCCGGTTATGTGGGGAATTTTATTACCACGGTAATATCCGAAGGAAGAACTAAAACAATTAAACATGGCGCAGCTATCCTTGCAACAGGCGCTGTCGAATATCAACCTGCTGAATACCTTTACGGGAAAGACGATAGGGTAATGACATCAATAGAGTTGGGAGAGCAAATAGCCCTGGGCGATAAAAGGCTAACTGACGCCAGAAGTCTGGTAATGATTCAGTGTGTCGGCTGCAGACAAGAAGACAGAAATTACTGCAGCCGCGTATGTTGCAGTCATTCTGTAAAAAATGCTTTGAAGCTGAAAAGTATTAATCCGAAATTGGATATATATATTCTTTTCAGAGATATAAGAACCTACGGATATAGTGAAGATTATTACCGTGAAGCATCAAACAGAAATGTAAAATTCATCCGGTATGAACCGGAAGATAAACCGTTAGTGGAAGCTGTAAAGGAGGGAGGAGCGGAAATTTTACGGGTTACTGTATCGGATCCGATATTAGGTAAGAAGCTTGTTATTGATACTGATATAATTTCGCTGGCTGCAGCAGTTATTTCTTCGGCAGGAAGCTATGAAGCAGCCCGGTTATTCAAAGTAGCGATGAATCAGGATGGTTTCTTCCAGGAAGCCCATGTGAAATTAAGACCTGTTGATTTTGCCGCTGAAGGTGTATATCTCTGCGGAACGGCTCACTATCCCAAGCATATATCAGAAGCAATCAGCCAGGCCTGTGGCGCGGCCGGAAGAGCTGTTGCTCTTCTCTCTCAGGATACGGTCACAGCTTCTGGATCTGTGTGCGAAGTGAATGAACGTGACTGTGTTTCATGCGGAGCATGTATATCGGTATGTACATATGGCGCAATAGATTTCCGTAAAACAGGTAAAGGGAAAAAGGCTTTTGTAAATTCAGTCCTTTGTAAGGGCGATGGTCTGTGCAATGCGGTGTGTCCGACTTCTGCAATTTCACTGAAGCACTATACAGATGAAGAGCTGTTGAACCAGATAGATGCAGCAATTGATAGGAAATAATGTTTGGAAAGATCCAAGTCCCAAGACTCAAGCCCCAAATTCCAAGGGGGATTTACTTGGGGCTTGAATCTTGAAATTTGAGACTTGGAATTTAAATAATGAAGAATGAGTACAGATCATAGTTTTCAACCAAAAATAATAGGCATAATATGTAACTGGTGTTGTTACGGAGGGGCCGACCTGTGTGGCGTTTCACGTTTTCAATACCCTCCTCATATCAGGCTGATAAGGGTGATGTGTTCGGCCCGGGTTGATATGCTTCATATTCTGCGGGCATTCTCAAATGGACAAGACGGAGTGTTTATCGGTGGTTGCCATCTTTGCGATTGCCATTATGTTACAAATGGGAATTTCAATGCATTCAGTATGGTGCAGGTTTTCCGAAAAATATTGAAACACATCGGGATTTATCCTGAACGACTGAGAATTGAATGGGTGTCAGCAGGCGAAGGAATCCGTTTTGCCAATTTCATGAATGAATATAGCGAGCAGCTTACTAAGTTGGGACCGCTCGGAAAAGCCGAAGGCATGGATGAAAAAACATTGGCATTCAAATTTGAAGCGGTAAAAAAGATCATCCCCTATATCAAACTTGTATTAACCCAGAGGCTCCATGTGCCGGTTAGAACCGAGGAAGCGTATCACGAGTTTTTCAAAAGTGATGAATTTAACAGATTATTTAAAGAATTAATTTTAGATAAATTGGCAATAAGCCTTATTACAACACTCCTTCGGAAAAAATCCCTTTCTACAGGTGAAATCGCTGATTCTTTAGTCCTGAGCCCATCGGAAGTAGCAAAACACATGATTGGTTCATCAAAGCAGGGATTAGTCAGGTATGATGTAAATAGTAAAAGGTATGCTCTGGCCTGAGGTGAAAAAATATAAAAAAAATGATAAAGCCTCAAGTTCAAAGTCCCAAGACCCAAGCCCCAAGTGCTGACTTCTTGGAATTTGGGACTTGGAATTTGAAATTTGGAATATGGATAACGAAAGAATCGATCGGATTATAGATAAACATCAGGGCGAAGCCAGTTCACTCATTCAGGTATTACTTGAGATTCAGAGCGAATATCATTGGCTTCCTAAAGAAGCGTTAGAGAGGGTCAGCGAAAAATTACAGGTTCCTTTAACCCGGATACAGCATATAGCTACCTTTTATAAAGCATTTAGTTTAGTTCCTAAAGGGCGTCATGAGGTTCACATTTGCGTGGGTACTGCCTGTCATGTTCGCGGTGCAGAGCGTGTCCTCGACAAGGTGCAAGACCTGACCGGAATTAAACCTGGTGAAACGGACCTGGATTTGAAGTTCAGCTTAGAGACGGTTAATTGTCTTGGCTGCTGTGCTCTGGGACCCGTGATGGAGATAGATGGGAAGACTCACGGCAAGTTGTCGACAGCAATAACAGAAGATGTGCTAAAAAATTATGACTGAAGTGGGTAGTTGGTAGCGGCAGGAAGTAGCGGTAGTTGTAAATATATTTCTGAAGAAATCAGAAATAAAATGATAAAGGAATATGAAGAAATTGGGCGTATGTTAGGAAGCATGGCTGATAATCCTGAAAAATTTTTACCAAGATAAAAACTACCAACTACGACTACCAACTACATAACGAATACTAAGGAAAGTTTATGTTAAAAATAAAATCACCTGAAGAGCTGGAAGAATTAAGGAAGAATATCCTGTCAAAAAGGGATCCCAATAAGCCATGCATTACGCTGTGTTCTGGGACTGCCTGTCATGCCACCGGTAGTGAAAAAGTTGCTGCTGCTATTGAACAGGAATTAGAAAAACAAGGATTAAAGGGGAAGGTTGATTTTAGAAGAACCGGTTGTCACGGCTTTTGTGAGAAGGGTCCCATTGTTGTTATTGACCCTGAGGAGATATGCTATCTGCAAGTGACGCCTGAAGACGTCACCGAGATTACCACTCAGACCTTAAAGGACAAGAAAGTTGTAGATCGTCTGCTCTATGTTGACCCAACCACAGGCGAAAAAATAACCCGTGAATCCGATATTCCCTTTTATAAGCATCAGGAACGGCTTGTTTTCGGCCCCAACAGAAAGATTGACCCTGCAAGTATAGAAGATTATATCGCCATCGGCGGGTATCAGGCCTTGGCTAAAGCGCTTTTTGAGATGACGCCGGAGGATATTATCCGGGAAATGAAAGCATCAAATATAAGGGGTCGCGGTGGAGCCGGTTTCCCCACGGGAATAAAGTGGGAAACTGCTCGCAATGCTCAAGGGGAGCCCAAGTACGTCATCGTCAATTGCGATGAGGGAGACCCCGGTGCTTACATGGATAGATCGCTTATGGAAGGAAATCCTTATGCTGTGCTTGAGGGCTTGATTATCGGAGCCTGCGCAATTGGCGCACATGAGGGCTATATTTACGTTCGACAGGAGTATCCCCTGGCGGTGGAGAACGTGGGTATTGCTATCAGGCGGGCTGAGGAATATGGCTTTTTGGGAAGAGATATCCTCGGTTCCGGATTTGATTTCAACGTCAAAGTCCACCGGGGGGCAGGCGCCTTTGTTTGCGGCGAGGAAACGGCGCTCCTTCTGTCTTTAGAGGGTAGGGCCGGTGAACCCAGACCGAGGCCACCCTATCCGGCAGTAAAAGGACTTTGGGATAAGCCGACAAATATTAATAATGTGGAGACATGGGCAACAGTTCCCTTGATTATTAATAAAGGAGCCGGCGTCTTTACCTCCATCGGCACTGAGGGAAGCAAGGGTACAAAGATTTTCTCCCTAGTCGGCAAGATAACCAATACGGGCCTTGTGGAAGTACCCATGGGCATCACCCTGAGAGATATTGTCTACAAAATCGGCGGCGGAATACCCGGAGGTAAAAAGTTCAAAGCAGTGCAGACAGGGGGGCCGTCCGGAGGATGTATCCCTGAAAAACTGTTGGATTTGAAAGTTGATTTTGATGAACTCACCAAGGTCGGCTCTATGATGGGATCAGGCGGGATGATCGTAATGGACGAAGATACCTGTATGGTTGATGTCGCCCGGTACTTCATAAACTTCCTCACGGATGAATCCTGCGGCAAATGTGTTCCCTGCCGTGAAGGCTTAAGGCAGATGCGCAAGATTCTCACAAATATCACCGAAGGAAAGGGAAAAGAGGGCGACATTGCGCTTTTGGAGGCGCTGTCCGAAACAGCCCTTGAAGGCTCTTTGTGTGCCCTGGGCAAGACTGCGCCGAATCCGTTTCTAAGCACGTTTCGCTACTTCAGAGATGAGTACGAAGCACACATCAGGGAGAAAAGGTGCCCGGCTTTGTCCTGCAAGGAGCTGATCTCATACTATATAGACCCGGATAAGTGCAGGGCCTGTTTGCTTTGCCTTAAAAAGTGCCCTGTAGGGGCGATTGATGGCGACAAGAAAAAAATCCATATAATTGACCATGAGAAATGTACGAATTGCGGAACTTGTTTTGAAGTTTGCCCCGCTAAATTTGGTGCGGTGAAGAAAATTTCAGGCGAACCGGTTCCGCCTCCTGTCTCGGAAGAAAAAAGAATGATAACCAGAAACTAACTATTTAAATAATTTATCGGAACATATAACACTTAACAAAAAACGATAAATTTTTGCAGAACTAATCTATGAACAAACTGAGAATATTCATAAGCAGCGTGCAATCTGAATTTGCTGATGAAAGGCAAATGCTGTATGATTATTTAATGACGGATGCTTTGCTGGGGAGTTTTTTCGAAACGTTTATTTTTGAAAAACTTCCTGCAATTGATATAAACTCTTCCGAGGCTTACCTGGAACAGGTAAAACATTCGGATATATATATGGGCATTTTCGGAAAAGCTTACGGATATGAAGACAAGGACGGTATCTCGCCTACCGAAAGGGAATTTAACATGGCAAGTCAGGAATATAAAACCCGGCTTATTTTTATCAGTAATCATAACGTTAAAGAACGGCATCCCAAAGAACGACAATTAATAAAAAAAGCCGAAGATACGGTTGTCCGGAAAAAATTCGGCGATGCCAATGAATTGAAAACCTCTGTATATGCGGCACTTGTCAACCTGCTCGAAGAAAAAGAACTCATCCGTTCCGGTCCTTTTGATGCTACTGTATGCAAAGATGCATCTATTGATGATATTGACACTGAACGCGTGCAATGGTTTGTCAAAACTGGCCGCAGCAAAAGAGGATTTCCGTTCCTGCCCGAGACTCCGCCTGAAGAAATACTGACTCATCTCAACCTTATAAAAAATGGTAAGCTTACCAATGCTGCCGTATTGCTGTTTGGTAAACAACCCCAGGGTTTTTTTATCACTTCTGAGGTACGATGTGCTATGTTCCATGGGAATGAAATCATTAAACCCATTCCTTCGTACCAGGTGTACAAAGGCGATGTGTTTCAACTGGTGGATCAGGCTGTTGATTTTGTGCTTTCACGAATTGATCTTTATGTTGGAGACCGCAGCCAATCCGTAGATGTGCCGGTGCATTACGAAATACCCCGTACCGCTGTTGCCGAAGCCATCGTGAATGCTGTGGCTCACCGCGACTACACCAGCAATGGCTCGGTGCAGGTAATGCTATTTCGTAACAGGGTTGAAATATGGAACCCAGGACAGTTGCCATATCACCTTACGATACCCAAACTGAAAAAACCTCACGGCTCTTTTCCGGCTAATCCGCTTATTGCAGAACCTCTTTATCTGGCAGGATATATCGAACGAATGGGTACCGGTATTCCGGATATGATTAAGACTTGTTTGAATGCCGGGCTAAAAGAACCGGAACTTGTTCAGGAAGAATCATTTTCAACTATACTTTGGAGAAAGGCAGAAGTTACCCCGCAAGCGACCGGACCAGTCAGTGGGGAAGTTAGTGGGGAAGTTAGTGGGGAAGTTAGTGGGGAAGTTAGTGGGGAAGTTAGTGGGGAAGTTAGTGGGGAAGTTCGCAGGATTGTATTAGTGCTGCAAAATGAAATGAAAAGAATTGATATTCAGGATGTTTTGCAACTAAAGCATGATGATTATTTCAGACTTAACTATATTTTACCTGCTTTAGACTCCGGATATATTGAAATGACCGACCCCGATAATCCAACTAATCCAAATCAACGCTATCGCCTGTCTGTTAAAGGATTAGCATTAAAAAACACTATAGATAAAACACCGGTTACCAACCAAGTTACCCCGCAAGATACCCCTTATGATACCGACCATGTTACCACGCAAGACACCATGCAAGACACCATGGAAGTCACCATGGAAGTCACCATGGAAGTCACCGTGCAAGTCAAAGGGCTTTTAAAAGCAATAGATGGAACTATGTCTGGAATTGAAATAATGAAAAAGATGAAATTAAATAATCGGGAGCATTTCCGATTGGAATATATTTTATCAGCATTAAAAGAACAGCTAATAGAAATGACAATTCCCGATAAGCCCAATAGCCGTTTCCAGAAATACCGCCTTACAGCAAAAGGCAAGGTTTTGCAACAGCAACTAAAAAAAATTGAAAAAAGTAAAAAATAATATATGCCACGAAAACACAAAAACACGAAAGACTATGTATATTTTAGTGCAATTTTGTGCCTTAGTTTAGTGCTTTAGTGGCGAAAATTTATAAGAAACAATATGAGCAAAATCGAAATCAAAAAAACGAAGTGAAAATAAATAATCAGACAAAAAATGAACGAGATACTTTTAAAGATTGATGGAAAAGAAGTCAAAGCAAGGGAAGGGATGACTGTCCTGGAAGCAGCCTCAAACGCTGGGGTATCTATACCTACACTTTGTCATCACGAAAAATTGATGCCTTTTGGCGGTTGCCGGCTTTGCATCGTAGAAGCAGAATCTGGCGGTTGGACCAAGCTCGTTGTTTCCTGTGTTTATCCGGTTGAAAAAAATTTAATTGTCAGAACCAGGTCCGAGAAGGTAGACAGAATTCGCAAGACCCTCCTGGAGTTGCTGCTGGCTCATGCTCCGAATTCCCCGAAATTGCAGGATTTGGCCCAGGAATATGGCGCTGACAAAAATCGTTTTGAAAAAGAAGTTTCATTTTGCATTCATTGCGGGCTATGTGTCAGATACTGTAATGAGGTGAAGAAATTGAACGCTGTCGGATTTGTTGACAGAGGAATAAAGAAGGAAATAAGTTTCATCCCGGAAATAGCCTCAAAGGAGTGCAACAACTGCAAGGAATGTTTTCAGCTTTGCCCCACCTCGTATCTCCATGCAGCTTTTGTTTTAACCGAAGCCCTTGCATTTCCCGGAAATTTACAATAAAATTTTTTTTAAAAAATAAATATTTTAACTTTGTTAGCAATAAACTACTATACTATGCGTGGGATAAAATTATACATAAGTAAAGTAGGCAGTCGCAGCCTTGCCTGCCGGCAGGCAGGTAGGCACTTGGTAGGTAGATACTGCCAACTTCTGCTGCCTACTACCACTTGTTGAAATGTCCAAATTTATTCCGTTTTATGTATAAACCATTAATTAATTTAGGAGAATAAATTATGTTACCCGGTGAAAAAAAGTATCCGCACATTTTCAGCCCGATTCAGATTGGGAAATTCTGGGCAAAAAACCGTATTAAATATGCATCAACCGAAACAAACTACAATTACAGCGATGGATTTGTTTCTGAAAAAGAACTAGCCTATATCGAGGCGCATGCAAGGGGTGGCTCAGGCATAGTCACTACGCAGGGCGCTTATACTGATCCCAGAGGCGAGGGGCAGGGTTATGCCGGAATGATGGGAATCTGGGACGATAAGTTTATCCCCGGCTTAAGAAAGATGGCTGATGTGATCCATAAAGGCGATTCATTAGCTTGTCTTCAATTGATGCATTGCGGCCGTGTGGGAGGAATTAATCTTCCTTATACCGTTGGGCCTTCTGCCATTCCTCAGAGATTGCGAAGGTTCCGCCCGCAAAAGAAAATGAGCATCGCCGAAGTTGAAGAATGTATCCATGAACATATAATGGGGGCAAGAAGAGCCGTTGAAGCCGGTTATGAAATTATTGAAATTTCAGGTATTGTCGGATACCTGGTTTCAAATTTTATTTCAAGTTATACTAATTGGAGAAGCGATGAATACGGTGGCGATATACATGGACGCAGCGCTTTTATGAGAAAAATTGTGGAAGGAATCCGCAAAGAAGTCGGTAATGATATAGCGCTTGGAATTCGTCTATGCGGCTGGGAAATGCTTGATGACCGGGGCGGAAACAAGGAAGAGGAAAGTTTGGAATCGCTGTTAATTGCTGAAACTGCCGGTTGTGATTACTTAAGCGTAACGGTCGGATGGCAGGAATCGCTTGGTTCGGTTATCTCAAGGGATATCCCGATGGGCAAATGGCTGTATATTGCCGAAAGAGCGAAAAAGGCTCTGAAGATTCCTGTTAGTATGGCATACAGGCTTTTTACCCCTGAAATTCCGGAAGAAGCCATTGCAAATAATAAATTGGATATTTGGGAAATGTGCCGTCCGCAGATTGCCGATCCGGCGCTTCCAAATAAAATAATGTGGGACAAGCAGGAAGATATTATTCCCTGTATCGCCTGTCAGGTATGCCTGGCGCGTCTTTTCAGAGATGCACCCGTTACCTGCACCGTTCGTCCGTCATGTAGCCATGAGGGTGAGCGCGAGTGGGGATATTATGGTTTCCCGAAATCAGAAATTAAAAGGAAAATAATTGTTGCCGGAGCCGGTATTGCAGGCTTGCAGGCTGCAAGCATTGCCGCTGAAAAAGGCCACGATGTAACGGTTTATGAAAAAACCGGGAATATCGGAGGTCAGTGGTACTATGCTTCAAGAAACCCCTGGGGTGAGAATTCCGGTAAATACTGGGACGATCAGGAATTTATGAGATGGGTAAATCACATGAAAGCGCAATGCGATAAGCATGGAGCTAAGTTCGTTCTCAATACGCCTGTTACTAAAGAACTTCTTGAAAAAGAAAACCCAGACTCTTTAGTGGTTGCCACAGGCGCCGCTCCTGAAGTCCCGAATATTCCCGGAATAGATAAACCGCATGTTGTAAATATTTTCGATGTTTTTAGCGGAAAGGCTAAGCTGGGTAAAAATGTTGTTATCATTGGCGGTTCCGGCGCTGCAATTTCTTTATCGCTCTTTATCATTGAAGCGCAGGAAAAGAATGGGGTTAAGGATGCAAAACTTACATTGATTGACCCTGCATCGCGTTTCGGCTGGGATGTGAATCCATCCTATATCTGGAGATATAGGCTCAGACTCAAGCAAGCTAAAGTTACTGAACTCACATATGGTAATGTGAAAGAAATTACCGACACGGGTATTGTGGCCGATTGGGCAATTGTCAACAAAGAAACAAAGGAAAAACAGAAGTTTGAAAATCAGACTGTGCCAGCAGATACTGTAATCCTTGCAAAACTTATCCCTAACCAGGAGTTGCGTTATGGCTCATTAAAAAAGAATGATGTATCCATGATTGGCGATTGTGTCTGGATAAGGCGCGGTATTGATGCCATTCAGGATGGCTATCGGTTAGGAATGCGGTTTTGATTTATACTAAAAATGGGAGAGATTTGTAAATTTTGACAATTGGAATATTGGGATATTGGAAGGATGGGAGAATGGGATTGTATAATATTTGGTAAATATAAAAATATAATGAGCGCTGAAAGAAAAAACATAAACAGGGGATACAAAAAGCTGGAAGTATGGCAAGATGCGGTGGAACTTTATATTATTGCTTCTAAAATATTTTCCAAACTGCCAAATCATTTAATGAGGGTTGCATCAAATAGTATTGACGCATCACACAGCATATCCAGAAATATCAGTGAGGGTTATTGCCGCAGGGGATTAAAAGAGTATTTGAATTTTTTGAACTATTCTCTTGGTTCATGTGGTGAATTTCACAATTGTTATTATTCCTGCTATAAGGCGCAGCAGATTTCTGAAAATGAATACGAGGAATTAGATATGCTTCATTTTAAAGTAGAAAATAAATTAATACGATTAATAGAATCATTGCAACGAAAAAAGAAAACTGGTGAATGGGAGGATAGTTTTGCCGGTAACTGACCAACTTTCCAACATTCCATCATTCCATATGAAAAATTATTCTTTTTATCTGGTTCAATTAATATATAGTAAATTTTTAACGCAACAACCTAAAAAATAAAATATGATCTTATCTGAAATTTCAAGCGCCCGTCCGTTAATACCGGGAACAAAGATGAGTGTTTATCCTCACTCCGGCTCAAGTCATAAAGGAATGTACCCATGGATTGATGCATTCCGCTGCAACGGCTGTAAAGCCTGCGCAAAGGCCTGCCCTCCGGATATCATAGGGTTTCATAAAGGCAAAGCGGCTATTGTTTTTGACTTTTGCCAGCAATGCGGAGAATGTTTTGAAGCCTGCCCTGTGGAAGGAGCGATTTTGTTCAAATTGCCTCCGGGATCTCATGAAACAGAGAATATCCCTTTCATTTCACGTTACTGATGCAAAATAGTTATTAGTTGGTGGTTTTTAGTTATGGTTAAAATAGTTTATTGTTATAGTTTATAAGTTATGGCAACAGGTCTGGAAAATCTTTGGATTTATAATTTAGCTGAAGATTTGGAGATAGAGGTTCACGAAATAACTAAGGGTTTCCCGAAAGATGAAAGGAACAAACGCATATATCCGTTTCTTAAATCTTAATGAAATAGAGAAGCAAAAACCAAAAAAACTGACAAACTAAAACCAATAACCGAATAAACTAAAACTAATGACTAAAAACTAAGACAATGTAATTAAATAACTTGGTTATTTCGTAATTAAGTTTTATCTTTGCAATATGAAAGATGAAAAATTAATATCAGAACGAAACAAAATATTATCACCCTTTTTAGATGAAAAATCACGAAGGCTTTTA
>JACRAL010000082.1 GCA_016213435.1 Bacteroidota bacterium | reverse complement strand
TGATCGAAATAAATGATAAAACTGTTTTGTTTGCCATTTGTTTTTATTTACAAATGGACTTATTTTGATTATTTAATTTGGAACTTCAAATATCAAGTTATTAGTAAACAATAGTTTATATCCTTAACTTAATGACATTGAACGCGCGCCTTAATACGCCCTTACATTCTTTCCCTGCATATAATTAATAAAGGAACGGTTGGCAACTTTGTTGCCTCCTGGAGTAGGATAATCGCCTGTGAAATACCAATCTCCTGTATGGTTGGGGCAGGAAGCATGCAGTCCTTCGATGGATTGGTAAATGATCTGCACTTCGGCATTTATATTTGCTGGGAGAAGGAGTTGAGTGATCTTATCAGAAATTTCCTGTGGAGTGAAGGGCTTATAAACCTCTTTCACTACGTTGCGAATCTCGGCAGAAGGTTTTGTATTTTCCGCTATGGTTTTTTCTAATACTTCTTCCAGCAGATTCTCTTTGTATTTTTCTTTCAGCAATTCCACTGCCGCTTTGAATGCAACAAGGTCACCTAGGCGCGCCATGTCAATTCCGTAGCAATCCGGAAAACGAATTTGCGGAGCGGAAGAAACGATCACGATCTTTTTCGGTCCAAGGCGGTCGAAAATACGGATAATGCTTTGCTTTAAAGTTGTTCCGCGCACGATGGAATCATCCAACACCACAAGATTGTCTATCCCTTTTCGGATCACTCCGTACGTGGTGTCGTACACATGCGCCACCATGTCATCGCGGTTAGAATCAGAGGCGATGAAGGTGCGCAGCTTTGCATCCTTGATCGCAATTTTTTCCTGACGGGCGCGAAAAGAAACGATTTCATGCACCTCATCCATCATCTCCGCTAAAGGGTGATCAGATGCTTTTGAGGAAAATAACTTTCGGATCTCGGTTGTTTTCCACCCATCTAAATAGTTGGATATGCCCTGCATCATCCCGATGAATGCAACTTCCGCAGTATTAGGAATGAAAGAGAATACTGTGTTTCTGAGATCACTATTAACAGATTTGAGTACAGCAGGACATAATTCAACGCCCAGATTCTTTCTTTCCTTATATATGTCCGCATCACTTCCGCGGGAAAAGTAAATACGCTCGAAGGAACATGATTTTTTTTCTTTCGGTTCCAGCACTTCATGTTCTGAGATCTTACCGTTCTTTTTTATCACCAGCACGTGTCCGGGTTGTATCTCTTTGATTTTTTCAAGCGGAACATTAAATGCAGTTTGTATTGCAGGGCGTTCGGACGTTACCACTGCAATTTCATCATCGGCATAATAAAATGCCGGGCGTATTCCGTTCGGGTCGCGAAGTACAAATGCATCGCCATGACCTATAAGTCCGGCCATTGCATAGCCTCCATCAAATTTTTTGGTAGCATCTTTCAATATTTTCGGAATATCAAGGTGTTGAATGATAAGCGAAGTGATTTCCTTATTGGTATGTCCTTCCTTGCGGAATTGTTTGAACAACAATTGATTTTCTTCGTCCAGGAAATGCCCAATCTTTTCCATCACGGTAACTGTGTCGGCTTTTTCTTTCGGATGCTGTCCAAGCTCAACCAAATGATCAAAAAGTTCTTCTGTATTGGTAAGATTAAAATTTCCAGCCACCACAAGATTACGAGTCATCCAGTTATTCTGGCGAAGGAAGGGATGGCAATACTCTATTCCGTTCTTGCCATAGGTGCTATAGCGCAGATGGCCGAGAAATAATTCTCCGGTGAAAGCAAGATTTTTTTTCAGCCACTCGGCATCTGCGAATTTTTCGGGTTTATTTTTTTCAAGTTCGACAAAGCGAGAATTTACTTTCTGAAAAATTTCTTCCAGCGCGTTGTGAGAAGTGGAGCGGTAACGGCTGATGTAGCGATTGCCCGGCTCCACATCAAATTTTATGTTTACCACGCCTGCGCCATCCTGTCCGCGGTTGCGCTGTTTCTCCATCAGAAGATACAACTTGTTAATTCCGTAGAGGGCTGTTCCGTATTTTTCGCGATAATACGAGAGTGGTTTGAGAAGTCGGAGGAGTGCGATGCCGCACTCGTGCTTGATGGATTCGCTCATATTCCTACACGAAGATACAAAATATAAAAACTAAATCCCTTTAATTCTTTCCATTAGTTTTGAGAATCCGCTGAAGCGTGACATCCTCCACGCATTACGGTTGATTTGTACTCCATAAGGTTCAGATGCATCTTTTTGCAACACATATGAAAAAACAAAATCCCTGGAATCAGGCGAAAATTCTCCCGCAAAAGAAAAACGCAGATCGTTAAAATGGATTTCTCCATTTTCCATCGTGAAACAATAATACCCATTGGAGAAACGGATCAATCGCTGAACAGGATAGGTTTGAAGTATATCTTGTGCCAAAGAATCATTTCTCGGAATAAAAGAAAATTGCACATCCTTGGTTTTATCCAAGTGCGAGTAATACCCAACATGGAATCCATTTGTGTCTTTGGCAACCACATTCCACAGAATGTTATTCAGTGGTGTAGGTGTGGTTATGTAATCTGTAAAATGAATGTTTTGTTTTCGCATCGAATTAGAAAAAAGGTTTCCCATATATAATTTGTTGCAGATGGCTAGGAATAAATAAACAGAACTGATCCCTAATCCAAAGTTCGCCCAGAATTTTCTTTTGATGGAATCTTTTTTTAAGATCAGTAAAACGATAAATGCAACCAATAAGGGAAGAGTGTAAAGCGGTTCTACTATGAAAAGAGCCGTGAACTGCAATCGATAATGACTGAAAGGTTCAAAAACTCCTGTGCCGTAAACGGTGCAGGAGTCAAGAAGCGGGTGCGTTAGAAGACAGATGAAGCAAAATACCATCCAACTCCAAGCCCCTCTCCTTCTCTCCTCTCCAAGGAGAGGGTATATGCGTGTAAACAACCAGCCTAAAAGAGGTGTGATGAGAATAACAAAGAGAAATGAATGTGTAATGCCACGATGTGCGAAGAGTGCATCCACCGGGTGAAAAAGAGGGCTAAAGAATACATCAATGTCGGGCAGGTTATTTACCAATGCCCCCCATAGCATTGCTTTCTTCCCGATTTTTTTGCCGAGCATAGCTTCCCCTATGGCCGCTCCAAGAACCAGATGTGAGATTGAATCCATAATAGAAACACAAAGGTATAAGGTCTAGGTAAATAAGATTAGAATATTTTTCTTCTTCTTTATACCATTACTTTCATATACCTCTATACCTTTGCATCGTGCTAAACAAAAACTTACTTCTGCTTCTTGTGTTTGCTGCAGTGGCATTTTCCATGTGGTATTTCAGTCACATCGTCATTTATATTATTATCGCTGGAATTTTGTCGCTCATCGGGCAGCCGATAGATAGGTTTTACAGTAAACTCGGAATGGGGAAAATCAAATTACCCCCAACACTCAGCGCAGCGCTTGCTTTCTTAACGCTGTTCCTTATATTTTTTCTACTTGGAATTTTTTTTATGCCTCTCTTTACGGAAGAAGCAAGGATATTCTCTTCCATTGACAGGGACGCAGCTATTGCCTCCCTGCAACAACCCATGGAGAACATGGAACAAATTTTGAAAAATTTCAATATTGATCCTGAAAGTTTCAAGCTGCAAACCTATCTTCAGGATAAACTGATATCCATTCTTTCTATTACAAATCTATCTCTGTTTTTTAATCAGATTATTGCCGCTCTTGGAGATTTTTTTATTGCTTTTTTTGCTATCTCGTTTCTTACTTTCTTCTTCTTACGCGATGAAAAGCAGATTGTTGAAGCGGTAATGTCAATGGTTCCTGAAAATTATTCCGAGAAGGTGAAAAATGTTTTGATTCGTTCACAACACATGCTGAAAAGGTATTTCATCGGCATACTGATAGAAATGCTGTTAATCATCACTTTTCTTTCCATCGGACTGTCAATAGCGGGAATAAAACATGCATTGCTCATTGCACTTTTTGCGGGAATTGTAAATATGATTCCCTATGTAGGTCCGCTTATCGGAGCCGGTTTTGCTTTGTTCATCGGGCTCACCACTAATACTGAAATGACGATGCTCGGGGTGATTATTAAAATTTGTGTTGTATTTCCCATTGTAAATCTTGCCGATGCATTTTTGCTTCAGCCGCTTATCTATTCTAGTTCAGTAAAAGCGCATCCGCTTGAAATCTTTCTGGTGATCCTGGCAAGTGCAACAATAGGGGGAATAGGAGGGATGATCCTGGCCGTTCCTTCTTACACCATCCTTCGTGTGATTGCAAAAGAATTTTTTACAAACTTCAGTATTGTAAAAAGGTTAACAAGAAATCTTGACGAATAGTTGGTGTGAATAGCATTTTTGCTTCTGCTTTTTTCTTTTCTTTGTTTTTCAAAGTTTTTTCATGAGTAGCAAAATTCATTTATCTTTTATCCTTTTTCTTTGCACTGCATTTGCTTTTTCCCAGGATATTACACAAACCATTCGCGGAAAAGTGTTGGACAAAGAAGCAAAATCGGAACTTCCAGGAGTAAATATTCTTCTCTTTAAAGATTCCTCAAAAGTTTCTTACGCGGTTACCGATGTGAATGGAATATATTCCGGTGGGAAGGTATTCGCTGAAAGCAACATTTCTAGGCTACCAGCCTGTGCCCATTTCCGGCATCATTGTGAGTTCAGCAAAAGAAGTGATTCTGAATTTTGAAATGGAAGAATCTTCCGTAAAGGTGAAGGAAGTGGTGGTCACTGCTTCAAAAAAAGGAGAAGCACGGAATGAAATGGCAACCGTGAGTGCCCGCACTTTCTTGCTGGAAGAAACCAGCCGCTATGCCGGCAGCCGCACCGACCCGGCACGGATGGCCTCTAACTTTGCAGGTGTGCAGGGTACGGATGATTCTGATAATGAAATTGTCATTCGCGGCAATTCTTCGTTAGGTTTGCTATGGCGATTGGAAGGCGTAAACATTCCTAATCCGAATCACTTTGCAGTGGCAGGCACCACCAGCGGAGCAGTAAACATCATTAACAGCAAAGTGCTTGATAACTCCGATTTTTATACCGGTGCTTTTCCTGCAGAATACGGCAATGGCGTGGCGGGAGTATTCGATCTGAGGATGCGCAACGGCAATAATGAAAAACATGAGTTTACGGGACAATTCGGATTTTTAGGAACGGAACTAGCAGCAGAAGGTCCTATCTCAAAACAAAACAGTTCTTCTTATCTCGTCACTTATCGTTATTCCACCCTTAAATTATTTGATGCGCTGAACATCAAGATTGGCACCAGCGCGGTTCCGCAATACCAGGATGCTGCGTTCAAAGTTAACTTTCCCGGAAAGAAGGGGAGTACCTTTTCTGTGTTTGGCGTTGGAGGGAAAAGCGCTATCAACATTCTGGTGAGTACTTACGATAAGCCGACTGACGAAATTTATGGAGAAAAAAATAAAGACCAGTATTTTGGTTCAGCAATGGGAGTGGTTGGAGCTTCGTATACAAAATCATTGAACGATAAGACTTTCATCAAGGCCGTTGTCGCCCATTCGGCCGATAAATCGTATTCACATCATCTCCTAGTTTACCGCGATTCGTCTTATGCAGTAGATTCACTTGTGGAAAAAATGAGGTTCACATACATCCAGCAAAAAACATCTTTCAATTTTTTCATCAATCATAAATTCAGCAGCAAGGTGAACCTGAAGACGGGGTTTTTCACCGATCAATATTTTTTCAACCTGATCGACAGCAACCGCAATGCGAGTACTTATAAATTTGAAAAAAGAAATGATTTCAAAGGAACAAGCGGATTATTGCAACCCTATGTTCAATTCAAGATCAAGCCCAGTGATAAATTAACTTTCACTACCGGTCTGCATGCACAGTATTTTTTACTGAATGGCAGTTCCTCCATAGAGCCGCGTGCCGGAATGAGATGGAATATTACCGCAAAGAAAATTCTCAGTGCCGGAATTGGAATGCATAGCCAAATGCAGCCCACCTACATTTATTTTAACCGAAAAATGGATGCGAACGGGAATTATTATCTGCCGAATAAAAATACCGGCTTTACCAGAAGCCTCCATTATGTGGCAGGGTATGAGATCATTCTTTCTGATCAGCTTCACATCAAAACGGAAATTTATTACCAGCATTTATACGAAGTGCCGGTGGATACCTTTCGATCTTCTTTTTCCCTGCTCAATCAGGGAACCAGCTACGGACGGTTTTTTCCTGACAAGCTCACAAATAAAGGAGCCGGAACAAATTACGGTGCAGAACTTACTTTCGAGAAATTTTTCAGCCGCAGTTTCTTTTTTATGTTTACTGCTTCTCTTTTTGATTCAAACTATAAAGGCAGCGATGGTGTGGAGCGTAATACGGATTTCAATGAAGGGCTCGCCACTAACTTGCTCGGGGCAAAGGAATATAAGATTGGAAAGCATAAAAATTCTGTTTTAACTACCGGAACAAAAATTACCTGGGCGGGAGGAGGACGTTACAGTCCGGCTGATATCACTGCATCTAATGCGGCAGGAGAACTGATTGCGGTTGATTCGCTGCGCAACTCTCTGAAGTTTAAAAATTATTTTCGTTGGGATATAAATTTAGGATTGCGCGTCAATCGAAAAAAAATAACTCATGAAATAGGATTGGATCTCATTAATATATTAAATACAAAAAATATGCTTACGCTTACTTACGATCCCGATTCGCGCAACCCATCCAAAAATCCGATTCGGGAGGATTACCAGCTAGGATTTTTGCCCTTGTTTTATTACAAGATAGATTTCTGAAAAATATTTTCTAAGGAGCAAGAGCCGCTGCGAAAATATCGATCTTGTCCAGATAATGTGCCGAACGTTTCATGTATTCATGCGCGGGTTCAGGCAGTCCAATGTTTGTATCCTCCAGAAGTCTCGAGTTATCAAAGGTTTGTCCGAGTTCTATAAAATCAAGATATGGTTCGAGTCCACCCATGAGAATACGTAAATCCGTTGCATCATCAAATATATCATCCCAATAGTTTAGATGCTCAGGATAATTTTTTAAAACACTGTTCCCATTGAGTTTTTTTCTCGCCCAAAGCTTTATTTCACGTATCAATTCGCGTCCCACAAAATTAAACTCAGGTCTGTGCGGGAAATAATGCTCAATTGCCTGAGTTGCTTTTAAAGGGGAGGATGCAGATTCAGCTCCGGAAGAAACATGGTATACAGAATATTTTCTTTTTGAGAACAAGAGTGCGATTATTCCTTTCGAAGCATAATCTACAGGAATAATATCCAATTGTGCATTGGGATTAATCGGAACCAGACGAAGTAAATTTATGGCAGCAAGCGCCCACATAATCACATACGAACGCGGTACCCAAGGACGACTATCCCCCATGATAATGGATGGTCTTACAATCAATATTTTTTCTTCCGGCAGGTAGGTATGAAGTATAATTTCACCTCTCATCTTTGTCTGCGTGTACTTGACTAAATGTTTCACACTTTCATTGGGAGATTCGTCTTCCTTAATGACTCTGTTTTTTATGTCCATGCCACATATAGTGGCTGTTCCGACATAAGTGAATGTTTCTAAATTTTTCAACTGCTTGCCCCACTTCAGTATTCTTTCCAATCCGTGAATATTGATTTGTTCAACAATATCATCATAGATAGAAGAAAAATTGGTGTCAGCAGCAGAATGCAAAATGACATTCACATCACCCAGCAACTTATGGGTGCTCAGATACTCAACTAAGTCGTTTTGGGTTAAATCTCCCTCAATAGGAATGATTTTTTTTTCATCTATAAAATCTCCATGTAGGTCGAAAACTTTTTTTAGCCGGTCAATTGCTTTTTCTCCTGCTTTCGCTCGTACAAGGCAAAATATTTTATCTACCTCTTTTCTTTTTGAAAGATCAACTAATAATTCGCCTCCTAAAAATCCTGTGGATCCTGTAATAAAAACATTCATAATATATATATATTAAAAAATTTAATTCCGATAATAAATTGAATGGGTACTTCCTTGGTGAAGGATTAAAATGCTAAGTCAGAGCCATAAAATCCTAAGATCGACAGTCTTGATTTTGAGAATTTTCCAGCTAATTTTATTCAAATGACTCCCCCTACGTCAAAAATGATGCCCAAAAGTAAATGCAGTTAATAAACAAGTATTTTTCGGACAACTGAAAAGAACGACTATAAAAGTATAAAAAATACATTCGAAAAAAATAATTTAACATTTTTACTCCTTATTGCGAAAGGTAATGGCAGACAGTGTGCAAATTTGTTCTGGTAGAAGTTCAAGATTCTTTCTATCTCTATCCTTCAAAGAAGGAACAAAACCCACATGGAAGTAAGCCGAGAATTTTAGTAGGTTTGCAATAAACCAATCCTTCAAGCTCTTTCCCTGAAGGGAAGAGTCGGAGAGGGGATATTTAATTATGTCTTGCAGTGGATGTTCAACAGGAAGAGGTTGCGGTACGGTCAGCGGGCAGTTGCCGGGAGGTTGCCGTAACAACGGTGCCTGCGGTATTGGCGGCTGCAACAAGCTCAATGTGTTTGACTGGCTGTCAGATATGGAGCTTCCCGGGGGACAAAAAGTTTTTGACTGCGTAGAGATTCGTTTCAAAAATTCCCGCAAGGAATTTTACCGCAACCTAAATACTTTTTCACTTAAGGTAGGTGACGTGGTGGCAGTGGAAGCCTCTCCCGGGCACGACATCGGAATAGTGTCTCTCACAGGAGAACTGGTGCGCACACAAATGAAAAAGAAAAATGTGAATTCCGAATCTCCTGAAATAAAAAAAGTATATCGTCTGGCGAAACAAACAGACATTGATAAATGGAAAGAAGCACAGGCATTGGAACAGGATACCATGATGAAAGCACGCACAATAGCTCGATTTCTGAAACTTGAAATGAAGATCAGCGATGTGGAATATCAAGGTGATAAGAACAAAGCGATATTTTACTACACTGCGGAAGGACGTGTTGATTTCCGCCAGCTCATACGGGATTTTGCTTCTACCTTTAAAGTGAGAGTAGAAATGAAGCAGATCACGTTGCGCCACGAAGCAAGCCGTGTGGGCGGCATTGGCGATTGCGGCCGAGAACTCTGCTGTTCAACCTGGCTTGCGGATTTCCGTGCAGTCAATACTACTGCCGCGCGATATCAGCAGTTATCCATCAATCCGATAAAACTTGCCGGTCAATGTGGAAAATTAAAATGCTGCCTGAATTATGAATTAGATTCTTATTTGGATGCAATAAAAGATTTTCCGAACCCTGAAATTAAACTGGAAACTACTCAGGGTCTGGCATTTCATATGAAAACGGACATATTTAAGCGCAAAATGTGGTATGTCTATGAAAATGAAAGGGGAGTTTTCATCGAACTTTCGGTTGACAGAGTGAAAGAAGTAATTGCCTTGAACAAAGCAGGAAAAAAACCAGATGAACTCAGAGTGGCAGCGTTGGTAAGTGTGCCTATGATTAAAGAACCAGACTATCAAAACGTGGTAGGGCAAGACAGCATTTCCCGATTTGACAGAGGTAAAAGTAAGAGTGGAAGCAATAACAGAAACAGAAATAAAAATCGTAATCGTAACCGCAGATAAATTCAATAGATAGTCGACAGTATACAATAGAAAAAGATGAAATCAATAAAACAAAAATTATCCCTGTGCTTACTACCTATGGTCTATTGCCTGCTTGTATTTTCCCTTGCCTCCTGCGACCGCAATCGTGTTTTTGAAAATAATATTGACATCCCTGATTATATTTGGAACGTAAAAAACAAACTTTTATTTGATGTGAACATTGATGATACTCTTTCGCAGCACAATCTTTATGTCAATGTACGTCATGCAAGCCAATACCCTTATGCAAATCTGTATATTTTCATTACAATAAAATTCCCCAACGGAAAATTTGCGAAGGACACTCTGGAATGTGTTTTCTCGGATGAGAACGGAAAATGGAAAGGCGAAGGAATGGGAGATATCTGGGACAATCAGATCATATGGAAACCTAATATAAAGTTTCCTCTTAAAGGAAAATATACTTTTGAATATGAGCAAGCCATGCGTGCCGAGCAAGTTCCTTTTATTATGGATGTTGGTTTGAGGGTGGAGAAAGCGAAGCAAAGATCAAAGTAAAAAGCAACTAAATATCTTTCTTGTTAATAACTACTTTTCATACATAGTTTAGGATAATTTTTCCTCTGTACTTTTGATTCACAATTTGTAAAATATAATCTGTCATTCGAAATGACCACCGCAGAAGAGTTTCTTGAATCCGCAGAAAAAAAAGTGTTCGACCCCGAACACCGCAGAAAACTTGTTTTTAATATTTCTCAGTACGACAAAAAAGTTATTGAAGGGAAAAAGCAATTTACAGATTTGGAATTGGCGAAAGAGCGTGCTTCCGCGTTGAAAACTAAAGCCATCGACAACCTCGATAAGTACCTCATAGAATTTGAAGCAAACTTTATCAAGCGCGGAGGAAAAGTAATTTGGGCTCGAGATGCGAAAGAAGCACAGGAAGAAATTGTAAAAGTGTTGAAGCGCTTCAATACAAAAACCGTGGTGAAATCAAAATCCATGGTTACTGAAGAAATTCATCTTAACCATGCGCTGGAAAATGCAGGAATCGAATCGCTGGAAACTGACTTGGGGGAATTTATTGTTCAGCTAAGAAAAGAAGGTCCCTATCATATTGTAACACCTGCCATGCATCTTTCAAAAGAAGATGTGGCAAAAACTTTCCACGAAGAAAAAGGAACACCGCTGGATTACACGCCACAGCAGATCACTGCTTGGGTACGAAAATTTTTACGCGAGAAATATGTGGCTGCCGAAGCTGGAATTACAGGAGGTAATTTTCTCATTGCAGATATTGGCGGAGTTGCTCTGACCGAAAATGAAGGCAACGCATGGCTTTCGATGGCTTTCCCGAAAGTACACATCACAATCGTAGGAATTGAAAAAATTATTCCTTCCATTGCCGATATGGAATTATTTTGGTCCATACTTGCCACACATGGCACAGGACAAAATGTTACGGTATATAATTCTATTCTTACCGGTCCGCGAACGAACGGGGAAACAGATGGTCCAGAAGAAATGTATGTTGTCTTGCTCGACAATGGCAGGAGCAATGTGCTTGAGCAAGTTGAACAACGCAGAGCACTTCATTGTATCCGCTGCGGTGCCTGTTTGAATGCGTGTCCGATTTATCAGGGAGTAGGAGGTCATTCGTATGCTTCTCCGTACAGCGGACCGATTGGTTCAGTTTTAACTCCGCAGTTATGGGGAATGAAAGAATTCAAACACCTTAGTTTTTCTTCTTCGCTCTGCGGGAAATGTACCGAAGTTTGTCCCGTGAAAATTGATCTGCACAAATTACTTTTATACAACAGGAGGGATTCGGTGAAAGAAAAACTTTCTACTAACACAGAGAACCTGATGTGGCTTTTCTGGAAGAAAGCGATGATGAAACGTAATACCATGGAAAAAGGCGGAGCCAAACTGAAAAATTTTATGCTCAAGCAGTTTTTTAAAAAACAATGGGGAAACAGAAGAGAGCTTCCGCATGTGGCACCGAAATCCTTCAATCAGATCTGGAGAGAAGGGCATGGAATGAAATAGAAGCCCCACCCCAACCCTCCCCGTTATGGAGGGAGAAAAAATGAAAAAGAAACAAATAACACACAATGGTTTTAAGTCCTCCCTTATAGGGAGGATTCCCGCCTGCGGGACGGGCAGGTAGGAGAGGCTTCTTATGGCTAGAATACTAACAGGCATACAAAGTACAGGAGTTCCGCATCTCGGAAATATTTTAGGCGCGATCATTCCTGCTATTGAACTTTCCAAAAAGAAAGAGAACGAATCTTTTTTCTTTATTGCAGATCTGCATTCGCTGACTACGATCAAAGACGCAAGTGTGCTTAAAAATAACACCTACGCTACGGCAGCAGCATGGCTTACGTTTGGATTTGATACGGAGAAAAATACTTTCTACCGCCAGAGCGATGTAACAGAAGTTTGTGAACTCAGCTGGTTTCTGAGCTGCTTCACCCCTTATCCTATGCTTGCCAACGCGCATTCCTTCAAAGATAAATCGGGAAGATTAGCAGAAGTGAATGCAGGTCTTTTTATTTATCCGGTATTGATGGCGGCAGATATTATTCTGTACGATGCAAATTTTGTTCCTGTTGGAAAAGATCAATTACAGCATTTAGAAATGACACGAGATATTGCTTCTTCATTCAACAATACTTATGGAGAAACTTTTATTCTGCCAAAACCTTTCATTGACGAGCGTGTAATGATCATTCCCGGAACTGACGGACAGAAGATGAGCAAGTCGTACAACAATTACATAAATATTTTTCTCCCAGAAAAAGAATTAAAAAAAGTGGTGATGAGTATTGTTACCGACAGCACTCCCCTTGAAGAACCTAAAAATCCTGACACCTGCAATGCCTTCAAATTGTATCAACTTCTCGCAAATGAAAAGGATGTAAAACAAATGCAGGATAACTATAGGAAAGGCGGTTACGGTTATGGACACACCAAAACCGCATTGTTTGAATTGATTATGGATAAATTTAAGAACGAGCGTGCGGAATACGAGCGTTACATGAACAATAAAAATGAATTGGAGAAAAAATTATTACAAGGAGCCGAAAAGGCAAGGGAAGTAGCGCGTCCAGTTTTGAAGCGTGTTAGAGAAAAATTAGGATATTGATTGTACGATGGCTGAGACCTTAAATCTTAGCTGATACGATACAAAACTAAACCACTCTGCACTGGAAGTGCAGAGGTTTGAAAAGACAAAGAATGAAATTCTTACTCCAATATAATATTATCAGTATCTGCATTCGATGGTTTGCGATGATGCTCAAGATATTGTTCTACCATCTTATCAGT
>JACRAL010000079.1 GCA_016213435.1 Bacteroidota bacterium | reverse complement strand
GTCTTTTTGAATATGACTTTTACGAGCGACTTTAAGCTTAGCGCCAAAGTGCCTTTTTACATACTTGTTTACCGTATGGTAATTTATAGCGGGAAGATAATGTTCATCAATCCAGCTTCTTAATTGCTCATAGCCGTTAAACCCAGATTATGCATTAGAAAAGTAAAATGATTTGTCGTTTTGTTTGACGATATCAAATAATCCATCTAACCATTTTCGTTTTTCGCCCATTGCAGATATGTTTAGTGTAGTTTTTCCGGCATGTTTGCTTATCCAACTTCCTAATGCAAAGCATTTGAACCTAAGAGTGCTTAAAGTGGCTTGAGACTTGCTTTTTAACACAATTTGGCGGAATACCCCCATCAGGTTATAGGCTATCATTATCGTTCTGAAGGCCGCTTCTGTTGCCCAAAATTTATCCATGCAAAAACTATCCAATCCAAAATCATACTTGAGTTCTTTGATGCGATTCTCAGCATCTGCCCGATCTTTATAGCTGAGCCAAATTTGCTCTGCAGGCAAATTAAGATTGGTGACATACAAGCTGTACCTATATCTTCCTACCGGCTCATCAAATAATAAAAGTTTGCCTGTAGCCTTTGTTAGTATCTCAATATTTTTTCTCACTACTATCATTCTTCTTGGTGATTTCCAATCGGGGGATTGGTATTCAAACTCAGCTATTTCTATTCCATCTTTTAATTGTATCCATTCTTTTAAGGCGCGTAATTCTCGCTTTATCGTGGGATACATTTTTACAGCTACGATGTAATTGGTTTGTCTTTCCGTTTCCCAATAACTCAAAAAATTATGAGCATAAAATCCACTGTCTGCCCTTATTAATCCCACTTCCTTATCTTTTAATATTTCGAACGTTTCATCAATAAATGCTTTGCAATTGCTTAGTGCGGCAGTGTTTCCTGGCCTAAGCTGATAAAAACCAGCCTACCAAATCAGCACTCCGCCAACTTTTGGTATAGACTGCCTGAAAAGCAAAAAGCGACCCGTGAAGGTCGCCTCATAGCTAAACTGGCCGTGCTCGGGACGGGAATCGAACCCGTACGGGCGTTTAGGCCCACAGGATTTTAAGTCCTTTCCCATTGCTAAATAATTGAAAATTTCATAAAATTCAAGTGCAAATATATACAAAATGGTGCATTTCGGTGCATTTCCTCCCTACAGTTCCTCCCTACAGATATGAGCAATTATGTGCGTAAAAAAGATGAGCGTATTCGCGGGTAAAGCAGAGATCGTTTGCTCATGAATGTATTTTTCATTTTTGAATTCTGTTTAAAATAATTCACCGGGATTCATTTTCAGGAAGTCCTGCCATTTTAATCCTTCATCGCCAACCAGCAGCATTTTATTGGGACTGAATCGGCTTGTAAATTCTGTAAGACCCGGAAGCTTTTGTTTTGCTGCTGTTTTTACTTCAATGGCAATAACAGATCCTTTTTTTCTGATGATAAAATCAACTTCGTCATTTCCTTCTCTCCAATAGAACACATCATACCCTCCGGCAACAGCTGAGTTCACCAGATGTGATCCAATGGCTGATTCAACATGTCTGCCCCATATCTCAGGTCGTTGCCTGACTTCTTTATAACTCATTTTACTGAAAACGGAGAGCAGTGATGTGTCACGAACTTGCAGCTTGGGACTGGATGCCCGCGACCGGATTTGTTTATGAGAATACTTTTCAAGACCTGTGAGCAGTCCTGCTGAATCAAGAAGCTTCAGGTAATGCGCTAACGTGGTAGTATTGCCTGCGTCATGAAGCTGACCAAGCATTTTGTTGTACGAAAGTATTTGTCCCGAGTAAGCACAGCCCAGTTCAAACAAATGCCTGAGCAGCGCAGGTTTATCAACCCGGCTCAGCATTAGTATGTCTTTTGAAATGGTAGTTTCAATAAGTGAATGCAATACATAATCCTTCCATCTTGCAGGGTCTTTTACGAGTGAGGCAGCGCCCGGATAACCGCCAAACCAAACATATTCTTCCGGAGAATAATTAAAGGACTTTTTCATTTCTGAATAAGACCAATGCGGTAGCAGCAACAGTTCAAAGCGTCCGGCAAGTGATTCAGTAAGCCCCTCCTGCAATAATAGGCGTGAAGACCCCAGTAGAACAACCTTCACCTGTCTCTTATCTTTTGTATCCTTATCCCAGTTCTTTTTTACCGCTTGACTCCAGTTGTTTATCTTCTGAACCTCGTCCAGAACTAATAAAACCCGTTTGTTATCCCCTTTTATCCTTGCTGCTTCCCATTGCTGATCAATCCATACAGGACTCATGTCTGATGATTCATCTGCCGAAGCAAAATGATGGATCATTCCTGCATTTTCCATGCATTGCAAAGCAAGCGTGGTTTTACCTACCTGTCTTGGACCGGCAATTACCTGTATGAACCTGCGTGGTTCTTTCGTCCTTTCAAGCAGGGGTTTATATTGGTCTCTTGTAAGCATATTGCAAAGATAATTATTTTACTCAATACGTTGAGTGTTTTTACTCAATACAATGAGAAGTAAAAACATTCGTGATTTTTTGGCACTACTAATGAAATGAGGAAAGTGGCTTTTTGAGGGGCGAAGTAATTACAGCAGCTACTTCCACTTCAATTCTGATAAATCCTGTTGCTAACCCCGGAGGCGAACAGACAAGCATTTTGAAGCCGGTAACTTACCCGTACTGATTCATAACTTTCTCGTTATAAATTCTGATGGCTTTTTTGTAATGGTCATGCCTAATGATTGCTTCGCAAATCAAAGGAGTTACGATAATGACTCCCACAGCAAGAACTGCTACACCGACAATAATGGCTCCTTTACCACTACATTTTGGAATTGATTTACTACCTGATTTTACACCACCGGGCACTAACGGTGAGAAAACAAAATCAAGTGATTCTAAAACGAAAATCCGTATCTTCAACCATTAACTATATCTCATTACAATGACAAAAGATATTGACGTTGAGGGAAAAGTAAAAGCGATCATCTACGATAAACTCCGCATTGAGGAAAAAGAAGTCACTCCACAGTCAAGTTTCATAAACGACCTCCGTGCTGATTCGCTTGATACGGTTGAACTCATCATGGAATTTGAAAAAGAGTTTAACATTACGATCCCTGACGATGAGGCAGTAAAAATGAACACCGTTGGCGAAGCCATGGAGTACATCAGCAGGCGCATAGAAGATAAGAAATGAAAAAGGACAATATCGTGAACGCTGAGCCTGAAAATAAAAAATCCCCACGCTTAATCGTTTGTAAAAAATGCAGAAAGAAGAGAAAACTTCACGCTAAGAACCTGTGCCAGCTTTGCTACGCTATTGTCAGAAATGTAAGAAGCAAAAACAAAAAAATGTTTCGAGTGATTTAAGAGTGTCGTGTGATGCAAGACCTGTCCGTCCTTTGAAGAATAGTGTTTTTAAATAAAGTTCCCAATCAGGGAACTTTTAGTATCTTTGTCTCGTACACAATAACAGAAGGGTGTGAGAGTCATAGCCAAAAAGACATTAAGAGAGTTCTGGCAGAAGCACAGCGACTGTGAACAGCAGTTAAAAGCATGGTATGAAGAAGCCGATGGAGCAACATGGAAAACACCAGCAGATATAAAAAAGGATTACCCGAGTGCAAGCATTCTGGAAGACAACAGGATCGTCTTTAACATAAAAGGAAATAAGTACAGACTGATAGTGAAGATAAATTACAAGTATAGTATCGTGTGGATACGTTTTGTCGGCACACACGGACAGTACGATAAAACAGATGCAGCAACCATTTAAAACAACAAAACGCCATGAGCATTAAACCGATAAAAACAAAAAAAGATTACCAGGACGCCATGAAACGTCTGGAACAAATCTTTGATGCCCGCTCCGGAAGCAAAGAAGGGGATGAACTGGACATACTCTCCATGCTCGTAGAAAAATACGAGGACGAACATTTCCCCATCGAAGCGCCTGATCCTATCGAAGCCATCAAGTTCCGCATGGAACAGATGGGCTATAAGCAGAAGGATTTGGAAAAGATGATCGGCTACAAAGGGCACGTGAGCGAGATACTTAACCGCAAGCGTAAACTCACCATCGAAATGGTACGCAACCTTCACAACAAGCTACGCATCCCGCTGGAAGCGCTCGTGCAGGTATACTAATTTGCCATTTCTTGTAACCCCATTATAAGAAGTGTTCGGGGATACTCATTTTCCCTTAACCTTATATTTCTTTAAGGTAACGGCAATTTGATTTTGAACTTTCTCAAATGGCTTTCGATTTTCTATTTGCTCATCAATTAAACTTTCTCCAATTAATGTAAATAAATTATTGAGCAAACACTCTACTTCCTTGGGTAATGAATTTTTCATGGTATAATATTTATGTCGAATAAAAAACGGCACCCCATTATGAAGTGCCGCTTCTGATTCCCGCTTCCCGAATTAGAAGAATTACTTTTCTATAACGATCGGCAGATTGCGTTGAAACCCGTTTCCTGAAATCTTTAAGCAATAAATCCCGCGAGAAAGTTCTTCCACGTTCAGATCCTTCGTGTTATTTCCCGAAACAACAACTCCCAAATCAACAGACATAATCGTTTGCCCCAAAGTATTCACCACCTGCACAAATACCTTTTCTTCTTTCACAGTAAAAAAATTAATATTCAGATTTTCCGATGCCGGATTCGGAAAAACAGAAATCTGCATATCCGAATTTACACTTTGAGAAATTCCGGTTGCAGTGAAATTAAAATTAGAAGATCAAGCTGAGCATCCGTTCGCATCGGTCACACAGACACTATATAAGCCATTCTGAGTTACAGAATACGTCTGTGATGTTGCGGAGTGCCTGCATAAAGTGCTTCCCAATGCCAAGTCAGAAGATTTTTATGTGCAGAAGGTTGCTGGCACAGAGGGCTCTTTTTTTATTTCTGTCGTGCGGAAAGATACCGCGGATGAAATACTGAAAGAGATGAAACAATTGGGATTTGAGGTCATAGGGTGTTCTTTGGGCGTCTTTGGAATAAAAACAATCTTGCCCTTCATTGAAAACCAGTCGGGATATTATGAGTTGAATCTTGCAACAACCAAACTTGTTATAAATAATGGCGGAATAGAGGAGTGCCAAGCTTTAGAGAAAGCAGAAGCTCCATCCTCAGTGAAAATAGCGGATGAATCCATTAGTACCGATACACTTCTTTCATTTGCATGCGGCTTTCAGTATTTTCTTCCAGAGGGAAATATCATTGTTGCAAACATTCCATCGATTGCTCATGCCAAAGAAGAGTTCAGTCAGAAAAAGATATTTCAAACTGCTGCGATTGGAGCAGTCGCTTTTTTCTTCACCATTTTCATTGCGAATCTTTTTGTCTTCAACCACTACTGGACAATGAAACAGGAACTTAGCGGAAAAGTATCCCTTAATCAGGATGCGATCCAGCGGTTGGAAAAATTAAAAACCGAGTATGATGAGAAGCAGAAGTTTTTTGAAAGCACGGGCTTGCTCCACAGTTCCAGAACTTCGTTCTATGCCGATCGTCTTTCCTCTGACATTCCGGCTGCTATTCAGCTTACAGAAATGAATATCTATCCCGCTGTCAGAAAGCTTAATGATGAAAATGATATTTCTTTTACGCGGCAGGTGATTAATATTTCAGGAACCTGCACACGGAGCACGGAGCTGAACCAGTGGATGAATATGCTTAAGAAAAAAGAATTTGTTTCAGAAGTTGCTCTGCTTGGTTTCAGCCAGGATAAGTCAAGGGAGTCGGGGCTTTTTAATCTGGAAGTAAAAATAAAATAGAAAAAGGTGTTTAAGAATTTATCCTATAAAAACAAGAACAAGCTTCTCCTTGCCGGAGTAGTGTTGCTGGTTTTTATTGCCTATTCATTTGTTATCAAAGACACCCTTGTGCTTTATGGGGACTGTGCGGATATGACCTCAAAATTGGAAATGGCATCAGATGCGCCCGTGAAAGCCGCCATGGTGCAGAAAAAGATAGATGAGATGAACGGGCTCTTGGGAACTCATAAAGAGCAAGGCGATGAAGTGCAGCAGGATCTGCTTGGAACAGTCACGGGTTTTTGCCAGAAGAATAATATTCTGCTGAAAGAATTTCCAAAAGCAATTGTGAATACGGAAAAGGATTTCACCGTTGAAACCAACATTTTTACCGTGGAGGGCAGTTTTGCCAAATTACTGGATTTGGTATATTTGCTTGAGCAAAAAAGCAGGATAGGAAAGGTCGCTTCCGTGAGGTTCTTAACCCGGGTGGACATAAAAACAAAAACGCTTTTTCTCACGGCAAAAGTATATTTTCAGAACGCAAGAAAAATAGAAAATGAAAATCAAAAATAGGATACTTGCCGCCTTGTTAATCATACTGGGATATTTTTCCTGCACCAAGGATATTGTTGAGACCAATATCAGCGGTAGCGCAGTAACCTTGCTTTCTCCTCAGAACAATGACACGAGTGTTGTTCTTACCCAGCTCTTCTGGTGGAACGAAGTGAAAGGCGCCCTCAAGTATAATCTGCAGATCGTAAAACCTAGTTTTACAAACGCCAATCAGCTTGTCCTTGATTCAAATGTTGCAGGAACTAAGTTTTCTGTTACGCTCACGCCCGGCATATACCAGTGGCGTGTGAAGGCGAAGAACGCTTCAAGCGAGACGCCCTATTCAGAAATCCGCACTTTGAAAATTGACAGCACGACTAATCTCAGCGCTCAGGCAGTAGTGCTTGTTTCACCCGCAAATGGCGACATTTCAAACAGGCATAAGCAGACATTCGTATGGAATCCGCTGTATAACGCTACGGAATACCGGTTTCAGGTTATCGACCAATCCAGTTCAACCCTCATTGATGCCATTATCACGAAAGATTCAGCTACCTATACGCTTGTTGACGGACAATATACCTGGCAGGTAAGAGCTCAGAATGCAAGCAGTAATTCTACTTATTCTTCCCGCACTCTCACGATTGATTCTGTCGCTCCTGCTCCTTCTGTGCCACTTCTGCCTGCGAATAAGGATACGATCACCAGCCCCGATACGCTGACATGGACGCGAACTACAGCCGTTTACGACAGTTTGTTCATTTATCCCGACTCGCTTTTTTCTTCCGTTTCATTTAAGGCGGGTACCGCATCCACTTCTGCTGTTTTCACCACTTCTGTGAAGGGAGATTATTTTTGGCGCTTGAAATCAAAAGATGCTGCCGGAAACTGGAGCGGATACAGTACCCCTCTTTATAAGTTCTGGATCAAGTGATGAAGAATAAGAAAACTCTCTATTTTGTTGTTTTTGTAAACGTTCTTGTATGGGGATACCTCATTTACAAAGTGGTTTCCATCTTTATTGGCAGTCATCAGAGCGTTCAAATAGCAACTGATTCTGTTATAAAAATGTCTGCTGCTGCAGAAAGCAAGGATACTTTTTCACTGCTGTCAAATTACTCTGATCCTTTTTTACGCAAAGAGGAAGTTATAAATGACAAGCCAAAAATGAAAGCCGCACCTGTGGAAAAGAAACCGGAGCCGCCAAAAGAACCCGTAAAATGGCCGGCTGTTATTTATAACGGCATTATCAAGAACCAAAAGTCCAGCAAACAGCTCGTGCTGGTTAAGATTAACTCTGAGGATCATCTTATGAAAGAAGGAGATGTCTCTAATGAAGTACAACTGGTCAGTGTGTTCCGGGATTCCATTCATCTGGCTTATAAAAGCGAAAGGAAGACTGTGAAGAAATAAATACCCCTCTCCACTGAGCTGCGCTCGCTCCCGATAGATATCGGGACTTCGGTTGTCCACAGGGGAGGGGGCAGTTCTGCTAAAGAATATGCACCCGGTGGAAAGCATGAATACTTATAGTCAATGAAATACTTTACATATTTTGTAAAGAAATATTTTGTATGTTTGTAGGTGCATATCATTGAACGGATAACAGGAAAAAGGCATACGGTTGTTATAGAACCTGTTGTTGAGGAGGACTACAAAACGATTACAAAAAGGAAATATTTTTTCAACTGGAAAACAGAAAAGAAGCATAAGCTGTATAAACTAAGGCGTGGTGACAGCGATATTATTTTAGGATTGATTTCGATGCTGAACGAAAAAAGGGAATCACGTATTGAAATCAGATTATTAGCCGTGTCGGTTGAAAACAGAGGTAAAAACAGACAGTACGAAAGAATAGCAGGAACATTGATAGGGTATGCTTGCAGGGAAGCAATGAAGTGTTACGGAACAGAGGGATGTGTTTCACTTGTGCCGAAAACAGAATTAAAAAAACACTATATCAATCAATACGGAATGATGGATGCAGGTAAGCAGATTTTCTTAGCAGGATTACCATTATTAAAAATATTAAATACTTACGAAGATGAAAACAACTAAATTATTAAAGAAGTACGCATCAAAAGATTTGGCAGAATCTTTTGTTTTCAGAACAAAACTGAATGCACAGGATAAAAAGAAATCCGATAGGCAGCTCCATAAGATGCGTAAGAGCATACAGGAGAAATTAACTCCTAAGCAGATACTATTGTCACGTTTAATGCAATTGAAGTATCAAATAGAAGACTACTCAAAAAATACAACGTATAATAATGCCTTTTCATTTGGTTATTTTCTCAGAGCCTATTTAAAATCATTGAATAAAAAGAATAAAGATTTTGCCAATGACATTGATATAGACGAAACGGAATTAAGCCAAATATTAAACCAGCATCGTAACCCCAGCGAAAAAGTCATTATTCGTTTGGAGCTTCACTCAAATAAAGCCATACCCGCAATTACGTGGTATAGACTTTTAGAAAAGGAAAAAGAACATGAGATATTAACGGATACCACCCTTAGAAGAAGTGAAAGCCGACACGTTAGAAACAGGTTGCAGCTAAGCATTTAAAACACCTCCGTATTTCACTTGCATAAGTAAAAAGATCAGTTGAAAACAACCGTAGATATATCTTTAGGGCATTACGCCTTCGGGAAGGATTTAGGATGGGCTGAATAATGTATATTTGGTACTCGTAATTTGAGGTAAAGAAAGATGAACAGATTATTTACAATCATTGCGGTTTTTGCGTATGTATCCTGCATCGCTGCTCAGGCGCCTGACAAGAAAAAAGCAAAATTTACAGTTCATATCAGTGAAGATAAAGGCAACATAGATGCGGAGGTGCTGTATAAGACAAAGGGGCTTGCTGCTGCAAAAGAGAACAAGATGTATTATTGGTATTCCCCCAATCAGATCATGGAAACCAAGGGCGGATATTCCGGCAGATTGCTGCATGGGAACTATTCGAGTTTTTATGGCAATAACAATCTGAAAGAAAAAGGGCAGTTTTCCAAAGGACTGAAATCAGGTAAATGGACAAAGTGGTATGACAACGGCAAGTTGATGGAAATTACCAACTGGAAAGGGAGCGAGAAAAACGGCAAATACAAATTATATAACGATCAGGGAGAAATTGTTCTGGAGGCACGCTTTAAGAACGATAAGCTCAGCGGAAAATCCACCAGTTACCATTTGGGAAAAGTGTTGGATGTGAAGCGTTATAAGGATGGAAACGAAGTTCCTCCGAAACCTGAAAAAGTCAAGAAAGAAAAATCTCCAAAGGAAAAACCACAAAAGGATAAAGTCCAAACAGAGAAAAAAAGTTTCAAGGAGCGTATCTCCGGTTTCTGGAAAAAGATATTCAAGAAGAAAGAGAAAGATAAGACGCCTGTTAAACAAAAAGAAAACAAGAATCCGGCAAGGTCATAGATGTCCGGATAGAAGTAGAAGTATTCACATTCCAATAATAATTTCTAAATGCTCAAGGCAGGGGCGCTCATATATACCATCGGAATCTGCCTTGTCATCGGCATTCTCAGCAGTGCGCTGATCTTATACAGTTATTACAGCCGTCTGGAGTTTCTCGAGTATCAGTTGATTGAGAAAGTGTCACTCAACGCGAATTCCGGAATTAGTCTTTTGCTTTCCAATCCCGGTTTTGCAGCCATAGGAGAAACCAAAACAATCGACCTCTTTGGAGAAGGGGGTGATTCCGTTAAACTTGAACGTAAAACATGGGGGATATTCGAAGTAGCGGTATCTGAGGCATTCCGAAAAAGCATCCGTAGTAAAAAATCCGCACTGATAGGTTACCGGAGTGATACTTCATCTGCATTGTACTTAGCGGACCGGGATAAGCCATTGTCTTTGTGCGGCAAGGTGATTATCCGGGGAAATTGCGCCTTGCCCAAAGCTGGGGTGAAGCGGGCGTATATTGAAGGGCAAAACTTTGTGGGAGATAAAATGATTGACGGAACTGTCACAAGCAGCGAGAAGAATGTGCCTGAGATGAACAAGGAACTTATAGCACAGGTTCAAAAAATTACTAATGATACATATCCAGATAAGGACACAGTCTGTCTGATTGACGAGAAAGGCATTCCTGATACCTTAATCAGGGGCTTTGACAAAAAAACTTTATTCCTTGTAAGCAACACGGCCATCCGGATCACTAATCAGCACATTTCCGGAAATGTTATTATTGTCTCGGGAAAAAGCATTACTGTAGGAGGTGATGCCCGGCTTCAGGACATTATTCTGATTGCACGCGGAATACTGGTTCAGGAAAAATTCACAGGCGCTGTTCAGGCATTTGGAACTGACTCGGTTGTGCTTGAAGCAGGAGTGTCACTTACTTATCCCAGTGTAATCGGGCTGATTAAAGAAACATCCTCTGTGCAGAATCCCGCCATAAAGATTGGAGAGAACGCAAGTGTCTCAGGCGTTCTTTTTGCGTATCAGTCTACGTATGATAACAGAAATCAGGTTAAGATAAATATTGCTAAGGATGCGGTCATTGAGGGATTGGTATATTCAAACGGATTGGTGGATCTGAAAGGAAGCATTTACGGGAGTTTGTACGCCAGCGGATTAATACTTTCAACTCCTTCTTCCGTGTATGAAAATCATTTGCTCAACGCAACAATCGATGTAACAAAATTATCCCCGCATTTTTTAGGGTTGAACCTTGTATCAAAAACCGATAAAAGCGGAATTGTAAAATGGCTGTACTGAAGAAAGACCTGCAGGCTTCCACCTTGATTGAAACCATTGTTGCCATGGTAGTGCTGATGGTATGTATTGGAATAGCTGCGATGATCTATGTGAATGTGACAAAGTCCGGAACTTCAAGAGAGAAATTCCATGCCTATGTTTTAGTTAATCAAGTGGCTGCTCAGTCAAACCTTCAAAAGAAATATCTGGATGAGCAGACCGAAGAGTCAGGAATAACAATGAAGAAAACGATTGAGAAATATGGCGGCATGGACAAAACCTTTATGATGAAGATAACAGCGCTTGATTCAAAAGGAAAAACACTCGCTGAGAGAAAAGAAATAATAAATCCATGAGAAATTATCATCTTCAGGCTTTTACGATCATTGAACTGCTGGTGGTGATGGTGTTGTCAGCTATCGTTATCAGCTTTGGGTATCTTGGTTATGGGATGGTGCAGAAGAATTACCTTGGGTTCAGATCATCAGCAGTTCGTATCAATGAATCAGCAAAACTACAGAGTGCCTTATCGTATGACGTGGATAATTGCCACTATCTTTCTGGAGATACCAAAGAACTGATTTTTGTCTTTGAGAAAAACAAGATGGTAACATATTTATTCTTGGACAAGGTGGTGATTCGAGCAGAGGGACAGGTGCGGGATACTATTCACGCAGAGATAAAAAACATATCTTTAAAATACGGTCAAAAGCCAATAGCGGGAAACCTCGGTCAAATCATTGATGAAATTTTACTTGAATGTAATCTGGAGGGCGAGCAGGAAATATTCAGCTACTTTAAATTGTATCCTGCCGATGTGCTTATGTCGCAGGAACCGGTGGATATAAATAACCAAATAAGATAGCCGTGCTGCATAGCCGAATTTAACAGTAAAATTAAATAGCCGAGAATGGCAATTGATATTTCGAAATACAAAGCCGAAACAACAGCCGCTTCTGAAAAAGGAGAAAGCAAGTCTTTGGATTTTCTCAGCAAGGACATTTCTTTGTTCAGCACTAAATTGCCGGACAAAAAGAAAGAGAAATTTTATTCAGAACTGAACATTCTCTTGTCTGCAGGAGTGGATATTAAATCAGCGATAGACCTGATAGCCAGTGAGGTAAAAAAGGAAAAAGAAAAAAAGATTTTTCAAGCCATTCACGACAAAGTGGTTTCCGGAAGCGGTTTGTCGGAAGCGGTTCAATCCACCGGCAAGTTTTCCGACTATGAATATTACAGTCTGCAGATAGGGGAGGAGAGCGGAAAACTAAACAAGATACTGGAAGAACTTGCACGGTACTTCAATCATAAGATACAGCAGAAAAGAAAATTAGTGAGCGCTCTTTCCTACTCGGTCATGATACTTCTCACTGCGGTGGCTTCTGTTTTCTTTATGTTGAAATTTGTAGTGCCCATGTTTGCTGATCTCTTTAAAAGATTTAAAGGGGATTTGCCTTTTTTGACAAAAGCCATTCTTCGCTTTTCAGACGTTGTTTCGGATTATTCATTGTACTTTTTCCTGCTTGTTATTTTGATTGTTGTTTTTGTACTGAGCCAAAAACAAAAGCTGTGGTTTCGCAAAGCCACATCAACTTTCTTTCTCAAAATACCCCTTGTCGGTGAAATGATCAAGAAGATATACATGGCGAGGTTTTGTCATGCGATGAGTTTGCTGCTTAGTTCCAAGACTCCCCTTGTCAATGCGCTTGATCTCGTAAAGAAGATCGTGGAGTTCTATCCCCTGGAAAGCTCCCTTTCGGATGTGCGGGAGAGAATCATGAAAGGAGAATCGCTTAGTGAAAGCTTATCGCATTATCCCATTTACGACCGTAGGATGCTCTCCTTAATACGTGTAGCGGAAGAAACAAACAAGCTGGATATGATATTTGAAAAAATGGCTAACCAGCATTTTGATGAAATAGAATATCAAACATCCATGCTTGGAACCATCATGGAGCCGTTTCTGATTATTTTCCTCGGCTTACTGATAGGAGTAATATTGATTGCCATGTATCTGCCGCTTTTTCAGTTGAGTTCATCAATGCATTAACCAATGAGAAAAACAACAAGCACAATCTCAGGCATAATAACAGCACTTTTATTTTTTCTTATTGTTTCTCTAAATTTCCGGTCATACGCTCAGGAAAAAGAGGATTCTCTTTCATGGATCCAATCAAAACTCTCCTCTTCTCCAACTCCAGTCAGAAAATTCTACGACCTCAGTCAATATGAATTCATTTTCTCTGGAGCTCAGGTCAGCGACAGCGGTCGTACACTAGGAAACGTTCTGCGATTCTCCTTAGCCACTCAATACCAGGTGCATTATGATTTCGGAAAACATGTAGGCATGTACACCGGATTAGGACTAAGAAATATCGGCTTCATTAACAAGCTGAATGTTCCAAATGAAAAAGATGCAACTATAAAACAACGCTGTTGGGGCTTGGGGATCCCGCTTGCGTTGAAGCTGGGGAATATGGCGAGTGGATTTTATGTTGCCGTAGGAGCGGAGGAAGAATGGATGTTTAACTACAAGATGAAAGCTTTTTTTGACGGCAATAAATCAAAACACTCAGCGTGGACATCTAATGATGTAAACCAGTTCACGCCCTCTGTGTTCTTGGATATGCACTTTGCCAAACCTTGTTTCATCCGGTTCAGGTATTACCTCACGGATTTTCTGGTGAATCAAACGTCTCTCATGAGTCTGCCTAAAACGGCAACGCAGGTGAATTACACTCCGGTGTCAAGTACCTTGTTTTATATATCGGTTGGGATAACGGAGTTGTAGATTAGAAGAATAGTAAATTCGTACAATAGCATACCCCAATGTGGTCATTTTGAAGGGATAGTAAAATGACAGACATAGAAAAAATAACAATAGAGCTTAACCCAATCTTACAAATGGACAACGAAATACAAAGGTCAAAGTTCTTTGATTTCATCGACAACATCGACCGTTATCTGTATGGCAGGAAGATGAAGAACTTCATACTCGGGTCGCTATGCGTATTGGTCATAGCTCCTCTTCTTGACGAATTTCTTGAAATCCCAGATGACCGCCTTACTCATCTTTCTACATTTTTTTTCTTCATATATGTTTTAATAATCTTTCTTGCTTGGATTAGTGCATGGCGGGATGACAATGGCGCATGGACATTGAAGCGTGCAAAGTCAAGGATCATGACTTATATTGAAGCAATAAAAGATACGGCAACAGAAACGAAAACCAATTCTAAGGATGAAACATTATACAAATTAGGATGGGGGTTATTCTTTTTTTCAATTGGATGGAAAGCATGTCAGAATCTATCTATATTCATCAGAAAGCCCTATGAATCCATTACAGGTTTGCAGTATTTCTGACACCAGCACTTCTAAAAGTGGCTGAAGCAGGCAAAATCACAAGTTTTTAAGCCATAAAAATATATTTTAAAAAATGTCTACAGGTGTAACAATATCCGAATTTTTTCCGTAAACTTTAAAAAAACAAAATTTATGAAAGAAATCCAGCTAATTCAAGTTCTTCAGAGCAGAGAATGCTCTGATTCGGCACGGCAAACGGCTTTTACAGCCTTACACCAGAAATTCGAACCCAAGGTCAAGTCCTACGTCAGTTTTCTGCTGCATAGGAGGATTTCAGATGTTGTGGTAACTGACTTAGCAGAGGTAGCATTTGTCAAGGCGTTCTTGAAGATAAACACCTACTCTTCACAGTATCCGTTCTGGGTATGGTTGAAGCAAATCGTATTAAATTCTGTTCGTGATTTTCTGAGGGCTAAAAAAACTAAGTCCCTAAGCTATGCAGAGTATAATGAAGAATCTCGAGCGATAAGAAATTTGAAGGATAATACTTCTGCTGACTCCTCCGTCATTTGCCAGGAAACCACTAAGCAGGTAAGAGAATTTTTTGCTTCACTCCCAAGTAAATATCGTAAGGTCATGGTGCTTCGCTTCTATCAAGACAAATCATATGAGGAGATTAGTTCCATATTAAATAATATGAATATTGGCACCATCTCGACAATAATTCTTAGATGCAGAGCGAACCTAAAAAAGCACATGAATCTTTGAGAATTTTCCGCCTTCGCGAATTTTCTCGCTATTTATATAAAACGAAAAATTAAGATGAACCTTTTTCAACCTTGTACCAGCCCCGTAGACGGCTG
>JACRAL010000076.1 GCA_016213435.1 Bacteroidota bacterium | reverse complement strand
CAACATGATACAACAACAAACTTTTATTGTGGCTCTTGGTGATATGTTCGCCCATTCCACAAATGTAAATCTTATTTCACAAAATTCGTCAATTCATCCCCGCAGCAGAGCTGCGAGGTATTCTTGTCGGATTAAATAAAACTTTTCAACAACATTCAAAATGAAATCCTCATTGATTACCTTCGTCATCCCTTTTACTTATTAGATAAGCATGAAATTCTCGCATCTACATGTGCATACGCAATATTCTCTCCTTGACGGGGCAGCCGATATTTCAGATCTGTATAAAAAAGCAGTAGAAGATGAAATGCCGGCAATTGCCATTACCGATCATGGAAATATGTTTGGTGTTTTTAGTTTTGTTGCGGAAGCGGCCAAGCACAATACAAAAGAAAATCCCAATAAGATAAAGCCAATTGTAGGTTGTGAATTTTATCTGGTGGCAGACCGTCACAAAAAACAATTTACAAAAGAAGACAAGGATGCGCGCAATCATCAGTTGATGATTGCAAAAAATCCAGAAGGATACAAGAACCTTATTAAGCTTTGTTCGCTCGGATACACGGAAGGAATGTACAGCAAGTACCCGCGTATTGATAAGGAATTGGTTTTGCAATATCACAAAGGATTGATCGCCACAACCTGTTGCCTGGCCGCTGAAGTGCCAAGAACGATCTTAAGAAAAGGAGAAGCGGAAGCAGAAAAAGTTTTTAAATGGTGGCTCGATCTCTTCGGAGAAGATTATTACATCGAAATTCAGCGGCACGGCATTCCCGAACAGAATAAAGTGAACGAAGTACTTTTGAAGTTCGCGAAAAAATACAATGTAAAGATCATTGCTTCCAACGATTCTCACTATGTGAACGTGGAAGATTCCAACGCGCACGATATTCTTCTTTGCATCAACACCGGAGAAAAGCAGTCCACGCCTTCGGCAAAAGATTTTGCGGACGATGACACATCGGGCATGAAAGGAAAGCGCTTTGCTTTTTTTAATGACCAGTTTTTTCTGAAGTCAACGCAGGAGATGAAACAACTTTTCAGCGATATCCCTGAAGCGATTGATCATACAAATGAAATTGTTGCCAAAGTCGAAACGCTGAAACTCAAGCAGGATATTTTACTTCCTAATTTTCCTGTTCCTCAGAAATTTCAGATACATAAAAAGGACGAACGTATTGATGACAAAACAATTCTGAAACCCGATACGCTTAATCAGTGGGAATATCTAAAGCACCTTTCTTTTGAAGGAGCAAAAAAACGTTACAAAGAAATTACTCAGGAAGTTGAAGATCGGCTCAACTTTGAACTTTTCACTATTAAGACGATGGGGTTTGCGGGTTACTTTCTCATCGTGGCGGATTTTATTAAAGCTGGAAGAGACTTAGGTGTTTATGTTGGTCCCGGCAGAGGTTCTGCGGCTGGTTCTGTGGTTGCGTATTGCACAGGAATTACAAACATCGACCCGATAAAATATAATCTGCTCTTCGAGCGATTTTTAAATCCGGATAGAAAATCAATGCCCGATATTGATACAGACTTTGACGATGAAGGCAGGCAGAAGGTGTTGAATTATGTGGTGGAGAAGTATGGAAAGAACCAAGTAGCGCAGATCGTCACTTATGGAACGATGGCGGCAAAGATGAGCATTAAAGATGTGGCTCGTGTGCTGGATCTTCCGCTCAACGAGGCAAATATGCTTGCCAAGCTTGTTCCTGAAAGAGCCGGAATCGAATTGAACCGCGTAATACTTGCTCCCTTAACTGGTGCGGGAAGTTTACAGGATAAAGAAAAAGAAAATCTTGGCTCGGATGAAATTGAGTTTGTGAAAAGACTTCGTGAAATATATAATGGAGACAGTCAGCAATCGAAAGTATTGAAAGAAGCGGTGGTGCTCGAAGGTTCTGTTCGTGGAACGGGTGTACATGCAGCAGGTATTATTATAGCACCGAAAGACCTGACGGAAATAATTCCAATCGCAACAGCCAAGGACAACGAATTGTATGTTACTCAGTACGAAGGAACCGTGGTGGAAGATGCAGGCGTGTTAAAGATGGACTTTCTCGGGCTGAAAACGCTTACCATCATGCGCGACACACTCCGTCTCATCAAAGAACGTCATGGAATTGAAATAGACATTGATAATATTCCTCTTGACGATAAAAAAACTTTTGAAATGTACCAGCGCGGTGAAACGAACGGAACATTTCAGTTTGAGTCGCCCGGAATGCAAAAGCATCTCAAGGACCTGAAGCCCGACAGTTTTAACGATCTCATCGCCATGAACGCGCTTTACCGTCCAGGCCCGATGGCATACATTCCTACCTACATTGCACGAAAACACGGACGCGAAAAAAACTCCTATGACCTTCCGGAGATGGAAGTGATATTGAAGGAAACGTACGGAGTTACAGTTTATCAGGAGCAGGTGATGCTTCTTTCCCAGAAACTTGCAGATTTCACCAAAGGCGATGCCGATGTATTGCGAAAAGCAATGGGAAAAAAGCAGAAGGCGGTGCTGGATAAAATGAAGAGCAAGTTTATTGAAGGCGGAACAAAAAATAAATTGTCGCTTGAGAAACTTGAAAAAATATGGACGGACTGGGAAGCTTTTGCACAGTATGCGTTCAATAAATCGCACTCCACTTGTTATGCGCTGGTTGCATTTCAAACGGCATATCTTAAAACACATTATCCGGCAGAGTTCATGGCATGTGTGTTAACGCATCATCTTTCAAACATTGACAAGATTACTTTCTTCATGGAAGAATCTCGTAGGATGGGAATGCCGGTTCTCGGTCCCGATGTGAATGAATCTGAATACAAATTTTCGGTGAATGATAAAGGAGCGATCCGTTTTGGACTTGGAGCCGTGAAAGGTGTAGGCGAGGCGGCTGTTACTTCCATCATTGAGGAAAGAAAAAAGAATGGTCCGTTCAAAAATGCGCTGGACTTTGTGAAGCGCGTGAACCTGCGCGCGGCAAACAAAAAAACTTTTGAGGGAATGGTGTATTCGGGGGCGTTTGATTCCTTCGGATTGCCTCGCTCTACTTATTTGTCTCCCGACAAAGACGGAATTACTTTTCTTGAATTGTTGCTCAAATGGGGTTCACGTTTTCAGGAATCAAAATTATCGTCACACGCTTCACTCTTTGGAGATTCTTCGGATGGAGAAATTCCCGAACCGACAATTCCTTTGGTGGAACCGTGGGGAAATCTGGAACAACTAAAATTTGAACGTGAAGTGATTGGGTTCTATATTTCCGGACACCCGTTGGATAATTTCAGGATAGAAATGGAAACCTTTTGCAAGAATAATCTTGTCGAGCTGCAGAATATGGAAAAAATGCTGAACAGGGAATTTGCGTTTGGAGGAATGATCTCTTCAGCTAATCATCGCATTTCAAAAACCGGAAAACCATTCGGAAATTTTACGCTTGAAGATTATTCCGGCACACACGAGTTTGTATTGTTCGGAGAAGATTATGTGAAAAACAAGTTGCACATGACCATCGGATATTTTGTTCATTTGAAAGGAAAAGTTCAAGAGAGATGGAATCAGCCGGGTAACTTGGAATTTAAAATTTCAGGAATGCAATTGCTTTCAGAGATGCGGGAAAAAATGCTGAAGTCCATCACGCTCAATGTGCCGCTCAAAGAAATTTCAGAAAAGTTCATAGAGAACCTGAGCACTATTGTAAATGAGAATACCAAAGAAAAACAAGGCACCTGTTTTCTGAAAATTAATGTGATGGATGCGGAAGATGGAATTTCAATTACACTTCCTTCGAGAAAAGTGCGGGTCAATCCTGACAATTCATTCCTGAGCACAATTCAAAATATGCCGAATGTGACGTATAAACTGAACTAATCTGACATTGTGCCTTTAAAAAATTGATGGCAATATTGTTGAACACATTCAGGAAATTCTAAATTTGTATAGAAATCTTAAATCCTATTTCTAATATCCAATATCTAAAATCTATTTTATGGCAATCGAAATCACAGACGCAAATTTTGACGAACTCGTAATCAAATCTACTAAACCGGTTCTTGTTGACTTCTGGGCAGAATGGTGCGGACCTTGCCGCATGGTGGGTCCGGTTGTGGAAGAACTTGCAAAAGAATATGACGGCAAAGCCGTGATAGGAAAACTGAATGTCGACTTGAATCCCGGGGTCTCTACACAATTCGGAATCCGGAGCATTCCTACAATTTTATTTTTCAAAGGCGGACAGTTGGTTGACAGGCAAGTAGGGGCAGTTCCCAAATCTGCTCTTGAAACGAAGTTGAAAGCACAACTTTAATCTACTAAAATACTAATCACTACTAATATACGAATCTGAGTTTTTTGGTTGTTATTCGTACATTCGTCTAAATTCGTATTCGTAGATGCCACTTGATCAGCAACAACTCCAGCATTTATCTCACCTTGAAATTTTAGCAAAGCAGGTTGTTGAAGGCTTTATTACCGGTTTGCATAAAAGTCCTTTTCATGGATTTTCGGTAGAGTTTGCAGAACATCGTATTTACAACACGGGCGAGCCCACGCGTCACATGGACTGGAAACTTTTTGCGCGCACCGATAAACTTTTTGTAAAACGCTACGAGGAAGAAACCAATCTTCGCTGCCAGATCGTAATTGATGATTCCTCTTCCATGAATTTCCCGGCTGTTATCTCCCCCTTACAAAGGGGGATACAGGGGGATTTAAATAAATTAGTTTTCTCCGTCCACGCAGCAGCAGCTCTTACCTATCTTCTGAAAAAACAACGCGATGCAATTGGTCTTACAGTTTTTTCCGACAAAGTGGAGCTGTACACGCAGGCGAAATCAAATCATGCCCACCAGAGAATGATATTTGCTCAATTGGAAAAACTACTGGAGCCTGCAGATAAAGACGCTCACAAAAAAACTTTTGCAACGCAAGCTCTGCACGAAATTGCAGAATCTATCCATAAGCGTTCGCTTGTGATTATTTTCAGTGATATGATGACATCCTCCCTCTCTCTGGGGAGAGGGGAATGGGGTGAGGGCGGGCTGTTCTCTGCTCTCCAACACCTCCGCCACAACAAGCACGAAGTCATTTTATTCCATGTAACCGATAAAAGCAAGGAACTTGATTTTGAATTTGAAAACCGCCCTTATAATTTCATCGACATGGAAACAGGAGAGAATGTAAAAATTCATCCCAGTGAAATAAAAGACACTTACATTAAATCAATGGCAGAATATAAGAAAGCACTCATGCTTCGTTGTGCGCAGTACCGCATTGATTTTGTGGAAGCCGACATTAAAGAAGGGTTCAAGCAGGTGCTAATGCCTTACCTTATTAAGAGATCAAAAATGCAGTAGATGGTAATTGCCTCTCGTAAAAGAGAAGGAGCCCAATGCGGGAAATGTTTGAATACCTCGTGCGCAAATTTCTCCTTATCTTTGATGATGTTTTTTCAAATGAAAAAAAATATTTTTATACTATTTACTTTTTTTCTTATCGCAGTTTCCTCCTGCAAAGTAAACTATTCTTTTTCAGGAGCCTCTGTTTCTCCAGATGTAAAAACCGTTTCCATACAGTATTTCCGTAACAATGCATCGCTTGCTCCCCCAACAATCAGCCAGTCGCTCACAGAAGCACTTAAGGATATTTTTACTTCTCAAACTAAACTCGGAATGGCTTCTCAAGGTGGTGATTTGAACTTTGAAGGTGAGATAGTTGGATATGCCACTGCACCAGTTGCCATCCAAAGTAACGATCAGGCAGCGCTCAACCGTCTCACTATTACTGTAAATGTGAAATTCACCAATGCAAAAGATGAAAAACAAAATTTTGAAACTACTTTTACCCGCTTTGCGGAATATTCCAGTACACAAAGTTTAGCTGCGGTGCAAGCCGGTCTTATTGACCAAATCAATAAGGAATTAGTACAGGATATATTTAACAAGTCGATGATTAATTGGTAAAGCCCAATGCGAAAAATGCGAGGAGAATGCGAATGCCACGAATACAATACAAAGTCAGTACTCATTCGCATAAATTCGCGTTGTTTACATTATTTTATTCATGACTAAACAGGATTTCATACAATACCTTTCTCATCCGGAAAATCTGAACGGAAAGAGCATTGCTATGCTTGAAAAATTAGTGCAGGAGTATCCGTATTTTCAGATGGGACGAATGCTGTACCTGAAAAATTTGCACAACGAAAATAGTATTGATTACGAAAAAAATCTGCACATCACTTCGGCTTATGCCCAAAGCGGAAAGGTGCTTTATAATTTAATTAAGAAACGAGTAGTAAAAGAAGAAGTTGGCACTAGGCTCCCGATAGCTATCGGGATGGCAGTAGGTAATGAAAACCGAGAACTAACACTTAACACAATACTTCAAGCATCAAACGAGATTCTTCCGAAACTCGAACCGATTGCTATTCTGCAGGAAATGCCCATAAATATCAAAGACGCGAAACAGGATGTTCCAGATGAAATTCAGGTATTGGAGAAACAAATGTTGAGAGAAGCATACCGCACTTCGATGACGATTGATTTGCTCCAACAAGAAGAAATCAAAGCTCCAAAATCAAAATTGTTACAGTCCATTAATAGATCCGAATTGAATTCATTTGGAGATTGGATGCAATCCTTCAGTGAAAAATCCTCCGAATCAACCAAAGCAGCCCTTTCGACTTCGCTGCAGGTGACAGGAATAGAAAAAAGAGAAATCATTGACAAATTCATACTGGAAGAAACCGCTAAATCAGTTCCAAAACCAAAGACAGAATTCTACTCTGCCGAAGTAATGGCGAAAAAAAGTATTCAGGATGATGAAACCTTTGTTACCGAGACGCTTGCCAAGATATATTTGAAGCAGGGAAACCTTCCAAAAGCCCTCCGCGCATACGAAATTTTAGTTGTGAAGCATCCCGAGAAAATTCATATATTCGCTCCCCTTTTAGAGAAAATAAAAAAACTCTTAAAAGATCAAAAAGCCAAGTAGAAGCTGGCTGTTGAACTTTAAACTTTAGACATCAAACTTTAAACTCTTAGCTATGGCAACTTTTTTATCCGTCCTCATCATCATCGTCTGCTGCTTGTTGGTTTTGATCATACTCATTCAAAATCCAAAAGGCGGAGGCATCGCATCAAACTTCATGTCGTCCAACCAATTTATCGGGGCTAAACAACAGGTGGAACTTGTTGAACAGGTTACCTGGGGATTTGTTGGCGGACTTGTGGTACTCTGCATCGCTTTTGCCGGATTTGTAGGAACCGGAACCAAAGCCGAAGTAAAAGAGTCCATCGTCAGCAAATCTGAAATGCCAATGCCAGGCACTTCTGCACCCACGATGCCTGCACAACAGCAAGTACCAACACCGACTCCTGCACCAGCACCTAATAAATAGGCAGAAGTCCCGATAGCTATCGGGATGCCATCCTGTCATCTAAAGCATGACACCGATTGCAAATAAATATTTAATCGCTGAAAAATTGTCCGATATAAAAGGAATTTATTCTTTGGCATAAAAACTGTCTGATAGCAACGAAAAAATTAAAAATAAAGTTCAACCCTATAAATCACAAAAGCAATGGCAAAAGTTAAATTTCAACCACAGGGCGACAGAGTGCTTATCGAAGCTGCTCCCGCTGAAGAAAAAACCGCTGGCGGAATCATTATTCCTGATACAGCAAAAGAAAAACCACAAAAAGGAATCATTGTAGCAGTTGGTCCAGGAAAGAAAAAGGACGAACCTATGACCGTTAAATTAGGCGACACTGTTTTCTACGGAAAATATGCCGGAACCGAAATCATGGTTGACGGAAAAGAATACCTCATCATGCGCCAGGACGATGTGTTTGGCGTTATCGGCTAACAACTTTAAAACTTTTCAACTTTATAACATTTAAACTCTTTTTAAAAAATGGCAAAAAAAATAACTTACGATACCGATGCTCGCGATGCGATGAAGCGCGGTGTGGATGCGTTGGCTAACGCAGTAAAGGTAACTCTCGGACCAAAAGGCCGCAACGTTATCATTGACAAAAAATTCGGTGCACCTCAGATTACTAAAGACGGTGTTACTGTTGCAAAAGAAATCGAACTACAGGATGCAGTAGAAAATATGGGAGCACAACTTTTAAAAGAAGTTGCTTCTAAAACTGCTGACATGGCAGGTGATGGAACAACCACCGCTACAGTTCTTGCGCAAGCAATTGTAACTGCAGGCTTGAAGAACGTTGCTGCCGGTGCAAATCCAATGGATTTGAAACGCGGTATTGACAAAGCGGTGGAAGCGGTTGTTGCTGATCTGAAAAAACAATCCAAGTCGGTTGGCGATGACAACAAAAAGATCGAACAGGTTGCAACTATTTCTGCAAACAATGATTCTGCTATTGGAAAATTAATTGCGCAAGCAATGGCGAAAGTGAAAAAAGAAGGCGTTATCACTGTGGAAGAAGCGAAAGGCACTGAAACAACGGTTGAAGTTGTGGAAGGTATGCAATTCGACCGCGGATATGTTTCTCCTTACTTCGTTACCAACGCTGATAAAATGACGGCTGTTCTGGATAGCCCATACATTCTTTTATACGACAAGAAATTGTCAACTATGAAAGAATTGCTTCCTATCCTGGAAAAAGCAGTTCAAACTGGAAAACCACTTTTGATCATCTGCGAAGACTTAGACGGAGAAGCGCTTGCTACTCTTGTTGTAAATAAGATCCGCGGCTCTCTGAAGATATGTGCAGTTAAAGCTCCCGGCTTTGGCGACCGCAGAAAAGAAATGATGCAAGATCTTGCAACATTGACTGGCGGAACGTTAATTTCTGAAGAAAGAGGTTTCAAATTAGAGAACGCTGATCTTTCTTACCTGGGAACAGCTGAGAAAATAACTGTTGACAAAGACAACACTACACTTGTTGGAGGTGCCGGAAAAAAAGCCGACATCACAGCGCGTGTTAATCAGATCAAAGCGCAAATTGAATCTACTACTTCTGATTACGATAAAGAAAAATTACAAGAACGTCTTGCTAAATTAGCAGGAGGTGTTGCAGTTCTTTATGTGGGCGCTGCTTCTGAAGTGGAAATGAAAGAAAAGAAAGACCGTGTGGATGATGCGCTTCATGCTACCCGCGCTGCCGTTGAAGAAGGCATCGTTGCAGGTGGAGGCGTTTCTTACCTACGCGCTCTTGAATCAATAGAAAAAATGAAAGGCTCTAACGAAGACGAAGCAACAGGCATCGCTATCGTCAGACGCGCTTTGGAAGAACCACTTCGCCAGATCTCTGCAAACTGCGGGATCGAAGGATCGGTGGTTGTTCAGAAAGTTCGAGAAGGAAAGAATGATTTTGGTTACAACGCACGCACCGATGTGTATGAAAATCTCATTGCTGCAGGTGTAATTGATCCTACTAAAGTTGTTCGTGTTGCTCTGGAAAATGCAGCTTCTGTTGGAGGAATGATCCTTACAACCGAGTGTGTTCTTGCAGACATCAAGGAAGACAAACCATCTATGCCACAAATGCCGGGTGGAATGGGCGGTGGAATGGATTACTAATCCACAACCATATTTAAAAAGAAAACCCTCGACAATTTTGTCGGGGGTTTTTTGTTTTAGACTCCTTTATTTATAAGGGTAAAATAATTGAAATAAAAAGTCTTGATGTTAAGATTTCTTTTTCTTACCATCTATCTTGTTGAATTTCTTTTGAGCGAGTTTTAATTGTCTCTTTGCCTCACCTAATTTTCTGTCTGCCTTTAAATCTTCTGGAGACATGCCCGTATTCTGTTCAACCATATTTCTTACTTGTCTTCCAACTTTAAAATGAATATCTTGAGCGTGTTTATCTCCGCTTAATTTAGAATTTTTTAAATTTTCTTCGGTTAATGTTATTCTGAAAAGATTAGCGGCTAATTCTGTTCTTCCCATATAATCAATCAAGTCCTCGTTTATGTCAATTCCTTTCTTTCTTTTTACAGAATCTCTTGATTGATTATATAGCCCCATATAACCTGCATGGTGAAACATTTTAAAATCAATAACTCTTTTTGATTTTGCAGTAGAAACTAATGCCTTATTTCCTTCTTTAATATCTTCTCTCGTAAGTAATCTATCAACATCATTAGAACCATCTAATAGTAGTTGTATATTTTCGGCTTGTTTTGCAAAATATACTTGTGCTGCGGCTACTGCTTTGTGTTTGGGATTTGCATTCATTGCAATTAAATAACACCCAAATCGAGTTAACTTATAATCAGTAATTGTAACACCATCTACAATTCTATCTTGCTTTTCAATATTATCCTGAACATCAATATTGGAAGCAAGACACGCTTGCATTGCTCTTTTAATTGGTGCAGCAAAAGAGGACATATTTTCATATCCCAAGAATTTCATAAACTCCGTTGCCCACCAATATGTAATGCCATTTTCGTGGCTAAAATCTTCAAAAGATAATTCATCTGTATTGGGAATCTCGTTAGACATTTCTTCGTTATTTTAATAATTGCACAAGGCAAAGATATATAAAAAAATTAGTTAGTGTAAATCAACATATCGTTATCCAAAATAATTTATATACTAAAAAAGATAAGTGTTTATTGTTTACATAATTACAACTTCGTTACCACGCAGGTCTTTTGTACTTTTTCACCATTCGTTTGGAGTCAAACGCTTCAAAGCAGACGATGTAAATTCCGATGCGAGATTTTTATTTTTTGGTGCAAGAGTTTAAATCATCTTTAGAATTTCCTTCTCCACTTCCTCGCTGTCCCATTTCTTCTCAATATCTTTCATTGCCATGATCTTCTTCATTATTTCTTCCTGGCGTTTTCCTTTACTTAATGCTTCGGAGTAGCGCATGTCTGTTCGGTAGGTAACCATGGCGTAGAGCGGAGTCCATTTATCAGGATGTTTTTCAGAGAAGCACGCTTCAATCTTTTTCTGCAGAAGAAATTTTGGGTCGGCAACTTTATCGCGCATCTCAATATAATTTTCTATCGCAAGCTCTGCAATGGCATCCCCATCGGGTTTTCTCAAGGTTTCAAACTCTTTGAAAATACGTGTCCAATCCCCCTCTCCTTTGGAGAGGGAAGGGGTGAGGCCAATGAGGCCATCCAACACCACACAATCCTCAAACCCGCAATTCATTCCTTGTCCGAAGAAAGGAACGATTCCATGAGCAGCATCACCAAGTAATAATAGTTTATCCTCAAAACTCCAGGGGAAACAACGGATCGTTGCGAGAGAGGAAGCAGCGTTTGCGAAATAATCTTCTGCCAAAGTCGGCATCAGCGCAACCGCATCGGCAAACATCTCATTGAAGAATTTCAACATTTTTTCTTTTGTGTCAAGTGACGCAAAAGATATTTCACCCTCAAAAGGAAAAAACAAAGTGCAGGTAAACGTTTTATCGAGATTTGGAAGTGCGATCAGCATAAAATTTCCCCGGGGCCAGATATGCAATGTGTCTGCGCTCATTGCAAAATCTCCACTCTTGGTTGCAGCAATCGTCAGCTCTTTGTATCCGTGGTCAAGGTAGCTTTGCGAGTATGTAAATCGGTCTGTAGAAGTTTGCAAAGCCATGCGGGCGGCAGAAAATACTCCATCCGTTCCGAAGATCCGGTCGGATTTTATTTCGCTGATCTTTTTTGTTTCAAAGTTTTCAAAAGAAGCAGTAGTGGTTTTTAAATCAACATGAGTACATTTTTCATTAAAAAGAAATTTCACATCATGCTTTTCAGCAATATCCATCAGCAAGCAATTTAATCCTCCCCGGCTCACAGAATAATTCGCCTGATGGTCTTTTCCGTAGGGCTGGAAAGTCAATCCCCCTTTCTCCCCCTTTAAAAGGGGGATGGGGGGATTCAGATTATGAATGGTTCTGCCCTTCATCGGGATTCCTATCTTGCGCACCTCATCGTCAATTCCAACGCCTTCCAAACCTCTCCAGCCCCGGTCGCTCAGAGCAAGATTGATGGAACGTCCTGCCGACATTCTGTTTTTGCGTAAATCAGGTCTGCGTTCGTACACAGTAACCTTATATCCGCGCTTTGCAAGGTAAATGGAGAGCAAAGAACCCACCAGCCCGGCACCAACTATCGTAAAGTTTTTATTTGCAATCATAAGGAGGCAAAAGTAAGAATTATAGAGGACTGAAAATTCTTCAAAAGAGATCAGTTGTAATGAAATAAATCGAACCCAATATTCTTATTTTCTGCACTTAAAAACCACTGGTTTTATGCAGGCATTTTTCAGTATAAAAATGTTAATAAGTACCTGCTTTTCAGACTGTAAAATGCAATATAATCGTGAGGGAATTGTTACATTTGTTCAGCATACCAATAACGAATATTTTACAAATATTACGAATGTAAAAAAGCGAGTAATTAGTAGTATTCGCAGGCATTCGTTAATTAGTAACCAAAAAATTAATATGGAAGAAGCAACAGCAGAATCGAAAAAACATTCAGCAGATTATTCCGCAGATAGTATCCAGGTACTTGAAGGACTGGAAGCGGTTCGCAAACGTCCGGCCATGTACATTGGCGATGTGGGCGCAAAAGGATTTCACCATCTCGTGTATGAAGTGGTGGACAATTCCATTGACGAAGCGCTTGCAGGCCATTGCAAGAACATAGATGTTTTTATTCACGAAGATAATTCCATCACCGTAAAAGATGACGGACGCGGAATTCCTGTAGGAATGCATACGCGTGAAAAACGTTCTGCGCTTGAAGTGGTAATGACAGTGCTGCATGCAGGAGGAAAATTTGATAAAGACTCTTACAAAGTTTCCGGTGGTTTGCACGGTGTGGGTGTTTCCTGCGTGAATGCTTTGTCCAAACATTTAAGAGTTGTTGTTAATCGCGAAGGAAAACAATACGAGCAGGAATATTCCTGCGGAAAGCCTTTATATCCTGTAAGAGAAATCGGAGTTACAGAAAAAAGAGGAACCGAAGTTACTTTTAAACCGGATGACACCATCTTTATTGTAAGTGAATATAATTATGGAACACTGGCTTCACGTATTCGAGAATTATCTTTTTTGAATAAAGGCATTCGCCTTAACTTAACGGATTTGCGCGAGAAAGACGAAGCCGGAAATTCTGTTACCGAAATTTTTTATTCTGAAGGCGGACTCAAAGAATTTGTCAAATACATTGATGCAAACCGCGAGCTTCTGATGCAAGATGTAATTTACATGGAAGGCGAGCGCAACGGAATTCCCATTGAGATTGCGATGCAATACAATACCGGCTATGCCGAAAATGTGCACTCCTATGTAAACAACATCAACACGCACGAAGGCGGAACTCATTTGGTTGGTTTCCGCAAGGCGCTTACACGCACGCTGAAAAAGTATGCAGATAAATCCGGATTACTGGATAAAATGAAATTTGAACTGGACGGAGATGATTTCCGCGAAGGATTAACAGCCGTCATTTCGGTAAAAGTTCAGGAGCCGCAATTTGAAGGACAGACAAAAACAAAACTCGGCAACAGCGAAGTAGCAGGTGCGGTGGAATCCATGTTGAACGATGCGCTTCAGAATTATCTCGAAGAAAATCCGAAGGCAGCAAAGATTCTTGTCAGCAAAGTAATGCTTGCTGCCGAAGCAAGAAACGCTGCACGCAAAGCGCGTGAGTTGGTTCAGCGCAAAGGCGCGCTCACAGGAGGCGGACTTCCAGGAAAACTGGCTGACTGTTCCGATAATGATCCGATGAAGTGCGAATTATATTTGGTAGAGGGAGATTCGGCAGGAGGAACTGCAAAGCAAGGGCGCAACCGCGCTTTCCAGGCGATACTTCCATTGCGCGGAAAAATTCTGAACGTGGAAAAAGCAATGGAACACAGAATTTATGACAACGAAGAGATACGCAACATTTTTACTGCACTCGGAGTTTCGCGTGAGGAAAACGCAGAGAAAGAAACAGTGCTGAACATTCTTAAACTTCGTTATCACAAAATAATTATCATGACGGATGCCGATGTGGACGGAAGCCATATCACCACGCTGATCCTTACGTTCTTTTTCCGCTACATGAAGGAACTTATCGAGAGCGGATACATTTATATTGCAACACCTCCGCTTTATCTTGTGAAGAAAGGAAAGGAGGAAAGGTATTGCTGGAACGAGGAACAAAGAGCGCAGAACGTGCGTGAATTAGCAGGCGGTGAAGGCAAAGAACATACCGTGGGCATTCAGCGTTACAAAGGTCTTGGAGAAATGAATGCAGAGCAATTGTGGCAAACCACCATGAATCCGGATAAGCGCATTCTTAAAAGAGTGACCATTGAAAGCGCTGCGGAATCCGATCGTATTTTCTCTATGCTGATGGGCGATGATGTTCCGCCACGCAGGGAATTTATCGAGCGCAATGCTAAGTATGCGAAGATTGATGCGTAACATCTGTAGACACAGACACCAAAGCAAATGGAAATTACGACAGATTTATATCTTGGCGACAGTAAAAAAGAACTTAAAAAACTACCAGATAATTACGTTGACTTAATCGTCACTTCTCCACCTTACGCGGATCAGCGTAAAAGCACCTATGGTGGTATTCACCCTGACAAATACGTTGAATGGTTTTTACCAACATCAGAGCAACTTTTAAGAGTGCTAAAACCGACTGGAACTTTTATTCTAAATATTAAAGAAAAAGTAACGGAAGGAGAGCGGAGCACTTATGTTATGGAACTCATTCTTGCTATGCGCAAACAAGGTTGGCTTTGGACAGAAGAATATATTTGGCACAAAAAAAATTGTTACCCAGGAAAATGGCCAAATCGCTTTAGAGATGCTTGGGAAAGACTTCTCCAATTTAACAAAGACAGAAAATTTAATATGTATCAGGAAGAAGTGATGGTTCCCATGGGTAATTGGGCAAAAACAAGACTTAAAAACCTTTCTGACATAGACAAAATCCGTGATAATTCAAAAGTTGGAAGTGGTTTTGGAAAAAATATTTCAAACTGGCTTGAAAGAGACAAAGCATTTCCAACGAATGTACTGCACTTAGCAACCGAGTGTAATAATAAAAATCACAGCGCTGCATTTCCTGAAGAATTGCCCGAATGGTTTATAAAACTTTTTACAAAAGAACATGATATTGTTCTGGATCCTTTTATGGGATCAGGAACAACTCTGAGTGTTGCTAACCGAATGAAACGAAATTCTATCGGCATCGAAATAGTTCCTGAATATTACAAAATGGTAAAAAAGGAATTGAAGCCAGTTGCACTTTACTTATTAGAACCAAAAGTTAAATATGAAAAAACTGAATCTAAAAGACGTATCGCAATACGTTGAGCAAAACATCGGGACATTTCATCAGAAAAGAATTTCCGGATTAAATGCATTGAAATTAAAAAGAGTTCTTGGGAAAAAGAACCCTTATCTTTTCAAAGCAAAATATGTTCTGACCGCACAAGATATTATTAAGAGTTTAACAGACGCTTTCATCTCCTCTCAGGAGGAAACAATTTTTGGTGATTGGCTTGAAGGTCTTGCAATTTTCATCAACAGTAAAGTATATAGGGGACGCAAATCAGGAATTCCCTGCAATATAATGGCAAAAACTAACACGAAAGTAAAATGCCCTACTTTATCGCTTTAGCTCCTTACTGGGGATGGTAAAACGATAAATGTTTGAAGAATAGTGTCTATAAACAAGTTAGTGTCAATGCAAATACAGACGACATTGCAAGGCAAGACTATCCTCTCGACAACTTTGCTACTTCTACTCTGTGGGCTTTCAAGCGGACAGGGTACTTGGACACAGAAGACCTCCCTCCCATCAGCTGCAAGAATTACTTCAGTAGCTTTTACAATTGGGAACAAAGGGTATTTCACGACAGGTCAGGGGGTTTCAACTTCTACGGACTACTATGATGATTTATGGGAATATAATCCGCAGGCTGACACTTGGACACAAAAGGCAAATTTTCCAGGAGGAGGAAGAGGTTATGGGATAGGATTTGCTATTAACGGTAAAGGATATTTCGGTTGCGGAAGAGATGTAAATAATTTATGGTACAACGATTTTTGGGAATGGGATACACTGACAAATATTTGGTCACCAAAAGCTAATGTTGGTGGTGCAGCGAGAGCAGCAGCTACAGCGTTTGTTTTGAATGGGAAGGGATATGTCGGTACAGGCGAAAGCAGTTCAAATTATTTAAATGACATATGGGAATACAATCCGACAAATGATTCATGGACACAAAAAAATCTATTTGCAGGATCTGCCCGTCAAGATGTTGATCGTGCAGTTTTTACAGTTGGAAATAAAGCATATTTGGGTTTAGGGATAGGAATAGGTAATTATGCTGATTTTTGGGAATACGATCCAAACTTAGATTTTTGGACACAGAAAGCAAATTTTCCTGGCGGACCAGTTTTCGGAGCAACAGGTTTTAGCATAAACGCCATTGGCTTTATTGGATTAGGCACAAACTTTGGGGACAGCACGCTTTGGGAATATAACACATCAACAAATAACTGGAGCGGAACAATTCAATTTCCCGGTGGGCCAAGATGTGACTTGCCGAGTTTTGTAATTAATGGAAAAGCATATATAGGGACAGGATGGAACACCCAAGTATATTACAATGACTTATGGGAATACAACCCATATGCAAGTGGGATAAATGAAATTTACAACAATAATTCCATCACAATTTTTCCAAACCCTTTCTCCACACAAACAACTTTGCAAACAACAACTTCTTGCAAGAATACAACCTTAACAGTTTACAACTCTCTCGGACAGCAAGTAAAACAACTAACAAATATTACAGGGAAATCAATCACTCTGCACCGCGATAACTTACCAAGCGGTTTGTATTTCATTCGCCTTACACAAGAGAATAAAACACTTGCAACGGATAAATTAATAATTACGGATAACTAAACTTCCTGCTGCAGGGTTTATAACTTCCCCGCCACCACGCAGGTCTTCTTGCACTTCTTCACCTTCCCTTTGGTATCAAAGGCTTCAAAGTAAATGATGTAAATCCCGATGCGGGATTTTTCTTTTTCATCGGTAATGCCATCCCAGAAAAAAGTTCCAGAAGCGGCAAGCAGTTCGTTGCGCACAAGGGTTTTCGTCAGTCGTCCGCGCGAGTCGTAAACACTTACATTTCCAATCATGCCGGGTGTGTCAAAAGTATAATTGATGCTGAGCACATCGTTGTAACCATCATTGTCGGGAGAAAAAACTTCGGGAATAAGCGTTACTTCCGTTCCGCTTTCTCCTGTTGTGTACTGCGAGTTTTTATAAGCCGGTGTTGCCCCGCCCACGCTTTCAGCAGCGGAATGCCAGTTGTTCTCGTCCTGCGTGAGATTTTCAAAGTTGATACGCTCCAGAGAAATTCCTTTCGTGTCGTTGAGCAAAGGCAGATGCCATTCGGAATGATAATGCAGTTTATCAATCACCGTTTGAGAAATGTTGGCAAGCACCACATAATCGCTGTCGTTGTTCAGCGAAGGAATGGAAGTCATGTCAATGAATCCTTCTGTGTTCGGAGTGCTGTACTGCTTTTTGATGGAGCTTGCATCTTTGCTCAATACAATATATTTCTGTGGAAAGATCAAATATCCGCTGGTAGCAACCTGATTGATGTCGGTGAGATTTCCATAGTTATCCTGCGAGCAGACATAAATTTCTTTCAGGTCAATTACTTTAGCGGAACGGTTGTAAATTTCTATCCACTCCACACCATTGTCTTTCGGATCGAACATCACTTCGTTGATGACAATATCATTTGGCTCAGCGGGCTGAGCAATTGCAAACTGAGCGGTGCTACCGGATGCAATCGTATTTCCTGCACAATCCTGCACGCCATTTACAGTTACAGAATAAATTGTATCCGCGTTTAGTGAAGAAGAAAAAGTAAGCAATACACTGGTATAATCCGGCTCAACCGGATCTGCAGAAACCGGATTGCCTATTACATTATCAATCGTGTATGCAGAAATATTTATCAGCGTGGTGCTGTCCATGTATTCGTCAAAGAAAAGTTGTATGCTGTTTGAAGAGATCACCGTGGCATGAGAAAGTTTTGGCGGAGCAGCATCGGGTGCGGATGCGTTCACGGAATTTTTTCTTCCTGGCGTTCCTCCGGCATTATCTGCCGATGCTTTCCAATTTGATTTTCCTGAACAGGGATTGTTCGGATCTATTTGCTCGAGAGCCCATCCTCCGTTTTGTTTCATCGGATTATTGTACCAATCCGGACGATAGAATATAACCGAAATAATATTTCCGTTTTCATCACGCAGGATCATCTCATCGCCCGTATCATTCAGCGAAGGGAAAGAAGTAACTCCCGCTACAGAAAGGGAATTCCCAAACAAACTTGCTGCAGATGTGGAAGTGAGCACATAAAAACTATCCGGCAAAATGCAAATGTCAGGAAGGGTGGCGGTGGAGGTTGCGTCCGACAGTTTCCATCCCTTTAAGCTGACAGGAAAGTTTGTGCGATTATAAAGTTCAAGGTATTCATACGCTGGAAGTGAGTTCGGAGCGGGATTTATATCCGCCATTATTTCGTTGATCACAATATCGTTTGCAAGCGGATGGAAATAGAAAAATGTTTTTGTTGCGTTAAGTGTGGTGTTGCCTGCCAGATCCTGTACGCCTGTAACCGTGAGCGTATAAGTTTGTCCGTTCATAAAATTATTCGGGAAAGTAAGATGTACAAGCGAAGGATTAATTGTATCCAGCACAGCTGAAGATGGAACGCCAATGTTATTGCTCACAGAATAATTAGCGAGGGTTTGCGCAGAAGCTGTACTCAGCGTCTTGCTGAAATAAGCATCTACTTGATTTTTAGAAATCACTTTTATCGAATCAAGCAAAGCAGGCGTAGTGTCAGGCGGAGAGTAAATATAAAAATCATCGAAGAAAAATTTTGTGGAGTTAGTGCTTGTGTATTTACAATACAAACCAAAGAAAGATGTATTTGTAAACGTATTATCCGTTCCGCTCGCTTCCTGTACATAATTTGTTCCGCCTGTGGGGTCAATAAATAATTTCCACAAGCCCATGCTGTCTCTCGTAATTTTTATACGCAGCGTGAACGCAGTGGCAATGGGAGTGGTTCCCCTGCAAACTGAAGTTGAAGTTGTTCCTGATTTTCGGAACAATTCCACCCGATCATTTGCCAATGCTTCTCCGAATTGAAGATAATACCCGTTCAGATTTCCCGAAAGATTTTGCTGGTCGGAAATCAGATACACGCGCGCATAGTTGCTGGTGGAAGGAGAAAAATTCAGATGAATCCAAAAATTCCATTCGCAGCCATAGAGCAACTGTGTGTTTGCAATGCTGAGATAACTTGCGCTTGTTCCCGAAGAGCTGAGCTGCATCTGCTGACTTGCATTGACAATAAAATCTGTGTCGTTGCCCGTCCATGTCGGGCTGGAAGTAAAATTACTGTCTGTGAAATCATCCGTGATCTGTGCACAAACTGAAATAGAAAACAGCAAGAGAACACATGAGAGATAATATGGAAGTTTCAGTCTCATTTTCTGAAAACCAAAGGTAATAGATTACAATAAAATAAGATTAATTATTTTTACACAACCGGATATTTTGGCTGTTAGCTCCCCTCCTGAAAAGGAGGGGTGTCCGCAGGACGGGGTGGTTGAAATTCTCCTCCCATCCGGGACTCCCCCTTTTCATGGGGAGAGCTAATACAAATACTCAATTTTCCGTACCAATCTGTCTTTTGTCCATTAGTGTAATTTTTTTATTTTTTTCTTTCTATCGTATAAAGCACCAACTGCTCCAACGCTTTTTTCGCTTCGCTGTCTTTAAAAGAAGAAAGCAGCTCCAGCGCCTTATCTTTATGTTCATTCATTTTTTGCGTAGCGTATTCAATACCTCCGCTGTTCATCACGAAGTCCACCACGGTGACGATCTTTTCCGTTTCGTCCCCGTTATTTTTTATTGTGTTGATTATTTTTCGTTTGTCAAAAAAGGAAGCGTTGTTCAGCGCATAGATCAATGGAAGCGTAAATTTTTTTTCTTTGATGTCGTTGCCTGTGGGTTTGCCGATTCCATTTCCGGTGCCAAAGTCGAACAGATCGTCTTTGATTTGGAATGCAATACCGGTCTGTTCTCCAAATAATCTCATCTTCTCAATTGTTTCCGGACTGCTTCCAACCGATGCGGCACCGCAGGAACAGCAGGATGCAATCAGCACCGCAGTTTTCTGGCGGATGATCTCAAAGTAAACAGGTTCATCTACATCCAGTCGTCTTGCTTTTTCAATCTGCAAAAGTTCTCCTTCGCTCATTTCTCTTACTGCATTGGAAACTATACCGAGCAATTCGTAATCTTTGTTATCTACCGACAATAATAATCCGCGGGAGAGAAGATAATCTCCCACGAGCACTGCAATTTTATTTTTCCAAAGTGCGTTGAGCGAAAAAAATCCCCTGCGCATGTGCGAATCGTCCACCACATCATCGTGCACCAGCGTGGCTGTATGCAGCAGTTCGATGAGCGAGGCAGCACGGTACGTAGAGTCGTTCATCTCTCCACAAGTTTTAGCGGCAAGAAAAACAAACATCGGGCGCAATTGTTTGCCTTTACGCTTTACGATGTAGTGCATGATCTTATCGAGAAGCGGCACATGGCTGCGCATAGATTCGCGGAACTTTATTTCAAATTCCTCCATCTCTTTGCGGACGGGCGCTTTAATATCTTCTACTGAAACTGACATGTGGCCTCACCCTAACCCTCTCCTCAAGGAGAGGTGACTGGTATAATTTGTTTTGCCAAATGTAGCAAATAAAGGAAAATCATTTTTCACGCTCCCTTGAGGGGAGAGATGGAGAGGGGTGTTTTGCCCGCCAACTGTCCACAAGCCGCATCAATGTCCTTTCCTCTGCTCTTGCGCACATTCACAATAATGTCTTTGCTTTCCAAATAGCCGACAAATTTTTTCAAGCGCACTTCCGTTGTCTGGTGATATTCTGAATCTCCGATGGGATTGTACTCGATGATATTTACTTTGCAGGGGACGATCCGGCAGAAAATTTCCAGTTCCTTTGCGTCAGAAATATCATCGTTAAAATCTTTGAACACGATGTACTCGTAAGTTACTCTTGTTCCGGTCTTATCATAAAAATATTTCAACGCTTCGGAAAGCGCTTCCAGAGAATTTTGTTCGTTGATGGGCATGATCTTGTTTCTCTTTTCGTCATTCGCGGCATGAAGAGAAAGGGCAAAATTGAATTTCACGTTATCATCCCCCAGTTTTTTGATCATCTTGGAAATTCCTGCGGTAGAAATTGTGATGCGTTGCGGTGACATTCCAAGTCCTTCCGGTGAAGTAATTTTTTCGACAGATTCCAGAACATTTTTATAGTTGAGTAACGGTTCTCCCATTCCCATGTAAACAATGTTTGAAAGAGGAATGCCGTATTTTTCTTCCGCCTGTTTTTTAATGATAGCAACCTGATCGTACATTTCATCTGCATCTAAGTTGCGCAGCCTTTCTAATTTTCCTGTCGCACAGAAAGCACAGGTCAAACTGCATCCCACTTGCGAAGAAATGCAGGCAGTCATTCGGCTTTCTGTAGGGATGAGAACTCCTTCCACAATACTACCATCGTATAAGCGAAAAGCATTTTTGATGGTTCTGTCTTTGCTGATCTGAGAAGTGGCGATGGTTACGGCATTAATAGAAAAATTTTCGTTAAGTAATGCCCGTGTGGCTTTGGGAAGATTGGTCATCTCGTCAAAAGAGCGAGCGGATTTTTGCCATACCCATTCGTACACTTGTTTTGCACGGAATGCTTTATCTCCCTTTTCTGTAAAAAAGGTTGTGATCTCTTCTTTGGAAAGGGCTCGTATATTTTTGTTTTTCATCAGCGAATACTAATCATTACGAATTTACGAATAAATAAAAGCCATTCATTCGTATATTCGGACTCAATTCGTATTTGTAGATGCGCATCATTTCTGCCGATTATATTTTTCCTGTTTCATCACCGCCAATTAAAAATGGAGTGGTGATTGTGGACGATGAAGGAGTAATCACCTCACCCCCAACCCCTCTCCAAGGGGAGAGGGGAGATATTGACAGGTGCGATGGTATTATCGTTCCAGGTTTTGTAAACACGCATTGCCATCTGGAATTATCGTATCTGAAAGATAAAATGCCTAGAGGAAAAGGGCTGGATGAGTTTGTGAGCGAAGTCGAAGGGATAAGGCGAAACTTTTCAGAAGCAGAAATCATGGATGCGCTTGTCAAAGCAGAAGATGAGATGATTCAAAATGGAATTGTTGCTGTTGGAGATATTTCCAATTCAGATATTTCGTTTCAGCAGAAAGCAAAAGGGAAATTAAAATATCACGCCTTCATCGAAGTGCTGGGCTTTCATCCTGACAAAGCGGAAAAAGCGTTTGAGAAAGGGAAGCAGTTACAAGTTGAAAGTTACAAGTTGAAAGTTGAAAGTTCAATTACACCGCACTCGCCTTATGCTGCATCAGAGAAATTATTGGAGCTTATTAATAAGGCAGCTGCAAGTTCAAATGGTATTTTAACTTTTCATAATCAGGAAAGCGAAGAGGAAAATTTATTGTTTCAAAGCAAGAGCGGAAAAATATTGAAGCGTTTTGAAAAATGGGGAATTGATGCTGAATTCTTTCAGCACACACAAGCAAATTCTCTGCAATTTATTCTTCCAAAACTTAACAAGGCTAAAAAAATTCTGCTCGTACATAACACATACACTTCGCATGAAGATATTTCATGGCTGAAATCCAACATCCAATATCTATCATCCAATATCTATTTTTGCTTTTGTCCGAATGCAAACCTCTATATAGAAAATCGCTTGCCGAATATTAAGATGTTTATGAATGAAGGAATGAATATCACCATTGGCACCGACAGTCTTGCTTCCAACGATTCGCTTTCTGTTCTTGACGAACTGAAAACAATATCAAACCATTTTCCAAAAATTCCATTTGAAATTTTAATTACCTGGGCTACGAAGAACGGTGCGGAGTTTCTTGGATTTGAAAAAGAATTTGGAACAATTGAAAAAGGGAAAAAGCCGGGATTGAATTTAATTACAGGCATTGATCTGGGGAAAATGAAATTATCGGAGAAAGTGGAAGTGAAGAGGTTGGTGTGATTTGACAGCTTGCTACCGTAGTTCTTTCATTTCTCTCGATTGTCCTCATTTGCCGTGCGTTATTTTTATTACTCTACAATCTCTTGCGTCAATGATTATTAAAAATGTTCCACCAGGGTGAAGTTCCTTCATTGTCCCTGAAATAACCCAATAATTATCAATTAAATGTGTTTCATAAGGTCGTTACTCCTTTTTTTCTTTTAGGCAAGAATTTCATTCTTGCTTTTTATAAACCTATCGACTTTCAGTCCATAGTAATTTAGTTGATTGTTTAATTAAATTTCGTTATTCCACTTCGGCAGTCAATAATAGAATTTCAAAAGTATTTTAAAATAACTTGTTTTTCTAATATTTTTGGATATACTATCTGCTACCATTGCTGTTAAGTTGAAACTTTTCGTTACTTATTCGTTCGTCAACATCAACGAAGTTAGAAAAAAATGCGAGGGAAATTTTTACGCCACCTGGCTCTGTCCGCCCAGTAAATTCAACTCCTCCGAAGGTTTTAATTTATTTCCGGAAGAAACAACAGGACGGTATTTTATCAGCGCTTCGGCAATGATGAAATCGCGTGGAGTGGTAATTTTAATATTATCAGGATTCCCGTCAACCAAATGAATTCTTTCTCCCGAAGATTCTACCACCGAAGCATCATCGGTGAAATGGATTTTATATTCAGCAGTAGAGTATGCTTTTTTCAGAATGCTGACAAGAAAACACTGAGGCGTTTGTATAATGCAATAACGCGTGCGGTCGAGTGCAATGCTTTTTGAAGAATCTATCTGGCGGATGGAATCCGTTAAAGGAATTGCAGGAACTGCGTTGCCGTACATCTCAGCCGCTTTAAACGCAGTAACAATAGTTTTTGCACTTACAAGAGGACGAGCCGCATCGTGCACCGCAACAATTCCTTCATCGTTGATCAATGCCAATCCGTTCTTTACGGATTCAAAACGATTTTCTCCTCCTTCGGCAATTTTTACTTCCGTATTGAAATTATGTTCTTTACACAACTCATTCCAAAAGTGTATCTGTTCTTTATTTAAAACAAGAATGATCTCGATGTGAATTCCAGCTTCCGCAAATTTTGTAATGACATGCATGATGACCGGCTTGCCGTCAAGTTTCATGAATTGTTTTGGAACAGGAGTGTTGGCGCGCGTTCCGTTTCCGCCAGCAACGATGATGGCGTACTTTTTAGTAGGGCTGTCTGTCATTTTTTTCTACTGATCGCTATCGGAAATCTTTTTCTCAAAACGATGACGCAAACATAAATAAAGATTTTTTACAAACACAATTTTTTCTGAAAATCTTTTGGGAAACTTTTTGACAAAATTTGTCGATGATATCGTCATTGCGAGGGATGTCCCGATAGCTATCGGGAGACCGAAGCAATCTCACATTTGTGCTTTATCTATGAGATTGCTTCGCTTTGATCGCAATGACGGATAATTACAAAATCAACATCGCATCACCGTAAGAGAAAAACTTGTACTTATCCTTGATCGCTTCTTTGTATGCTTTCATAATTAAATCATAACCGCCAAACGCACACACCATGATGAGCAAAGAAGATTCAGGCGTATGAAAGTTTGTGATCATGCTGTCTGCAATATTAAAATTGTAAGGAGGAAAAACAAATTTGTTCGTCCACCCCTTGAATGGTTTTAAACGTTGTGTGGTTGACACCGAAGTCTCTACGGCACGCATAGCAGTTGTTCCGACCACGCAGATTTTTTTTCTGACGTCTTTCGCATGATTTACAATATCTACCGCACTCTGAGGAATTTCCATTTCTTCCGAATCCATCTTATGCTTGGTAAGATCCTCTACTTCTATCGGGCGAAAAGTTCCAAGCCCAACATGAAGTGTGAGTTCAGCAAAATTGATCCCTTTTATCTGAAGCTTACGCATTAATTCACGGCTGAAATGCAGTCCTGCTGTTGGTGCGGCAACCGCGCCTTCAATTTTCGCAAATACAGTTTGGTAACGTTCCGCGTCACTGGGTTCCGGTTTGCGCTTGATGTATTTAGGAAGCGGGGTTTGTCCGAGATTGGTGAGCAAGGTTTTAAATTCTTCGTAAGGACCGTCAAAAAGAAAACGTAAAGTTCTTCCGCGTGAAGTGGTGTTGTCGATCACTTCTGCCACCAGCGAATTTTCATTATCCCCGAAATAAAGTTTGTTGCCGATGCGGATTTTTCGCGCAGGATCAACCAATACATCCCAAAGGCGGCTTTCACGGTTCAGTTCGCGGAGCAGGAACACTTCGATACGTGCTCCTGTTTTTTCCTTGTTACCATACATCCGTGCGGGAAATACCTGTGTGTTGTTCACCACCATTGCATCGCCCGGATCAAAATAATTTATAATGTCTTTGAAGTGCTTATGTTCTATTTTTTTTGTTTTCCTGTTTACTACCATCAGGCGCGCTTCATCGCGCTGTTTGGAAGGATACTCGGCAAGAAGGTCTTTCGGCAAATTGAATTTGAATTGGGATAGTTTCATAAGTGAGATTTATTAGGTTTATAAAAAAGAGCGCGAAGGTAATCTATCCGAGAGGCGTTGTCAAGTGTTTTGAGGAATATATTTTTGCGGAGATCCCTCGCCATTCCTCATGAATGAAGTTAGTACCTGGTATTTTGGGGAATAGGCAAGGGAAGAAAGAACATTCATATAGCGCCAGGTTTTACGCATTAAATCAACAAGGCATAGTTGATTGAAATTCTGGGGGTAGTAAATAATGAATCGTAAATATAAATTGGTTTGCAGGAAAAAATGCAAACCAACCACTACTTTAAAGAGATTGAAGATCCTCGTATT
>JACRAL010000075.1 GCA_016213435.1 Bacteroidota bacterium | reverse complement strand
CGGTTTCGTTTTGTTTTTTGTCCCAGCATTTTAAATCCACCCCCCCTCCCCCCGCCTCCCCCGAAGGGGAAGGAGCCTCACCCCCTTTGGGGGAGACGGGAGAGGGGGTGGATTTGACTTGAAAATTCAATTCCGAAGTATTTCCAAAAAAATCTTTCACAATAAATTTTACCGGATGAGATAAATTGTCCTGAAAGCGAAACAAGCCATCATTCACTACGCACTGATAAATAGAAAGCATATTGTTTTCATCTCTAAAACATTTTTGCACTTCTCTGCCGCTCTTTGCTTCTTCGGCATAATCAATATGGGAATTTATATAGCGCGATTCGTCAAAACCAACTTCGTTCAGTTCGTGATAATAGATACGTTGACCGTCAATATCCAGTTCGATGGAATACGCGCCCAGTTTTCCTGCTTCCTTAATATTTCCGTAATCGGTTGTCTCAATGCCAAATCCAATATCACCATGAACAGAAATTACTTGAGCGGGAATACGATATTTCCCCCCGCTGCCATAAACGCTTGTTTTTCTTGAAGCGGGTTGCCCGTTTACTGAACTGGAATCATTTGCAGGATAAATAGCAAGCATTGAAATTCTTGGCGGAACGTCATCGGCTATCTTGTATCCGAAAAGAAAAGGATTGTATGCATGTTCTGTTGTTTCATCGCGTATTTCAAAATGAAGATGCGGTGATTGAGAACCGCCTGTGTTGCCTGAGATAGCAATGGTGTCGCACTGTTTTACTTTCAATAAGTTTTTATCGGGATAAATATCCAGTTCATACGATTCTGCTTTGTATTGTTCCTGCTTCAGATATTCTGCAATTTTTCCATACATGCGCTGCAAATGTCCGTAAACAGAAACATATCCATTCGGATGTGTGATGTAAAGACATTTGCCGTACCCTGTGGCAGAAATTTTTATGCGCGACACATATCCATCTGCAACAGCAAGCACGTGAACGCCTTCCCTTCCTCCTGTTTTAACATCCAGTCCTGCATGAAAATGATTCGGGCGGATCTCTCCGAAGTTTCCTGCAATTTTCAGGGATGAATCCGTGGGCTCAACAAAATATCCTTGAGGAAACGTTCTCTTTTTTGGCGCAAGAGAATCCTGTCCATTTAAAAATGATTTAGGGCAAGCTCCTCCTAATGTGGAGGGGATAGAAATGGCTATGACAATCGAAAAAACAAAAAAACAGAATAAAGCTTTTTTCATAAGTATTCAAAAAAACAATAAATAACCTTGCCGAATCCACAATGAATGTTATTTTTGTCAACAAATATTTTTTGATAAGATGAGCGATTTAAAATCTATTGTTGTTTCGCTGGAAGGTAAAATCGAAAAATTAGTAGATTTGCATCATCGCACAAAGAAGGAATTATCTGCTCTTAAAACTCAAAGCAATCATTTAACTCAAACCATAGATCAACAAAAACAAACAATAAAGGAGCTTGAAGAAAAAAGCAAAATCCTGAGGTTATCCAAATCATTATCAACCACTAACGAAAACACATACGAACTAAAATTAAAAATAAACGAGCTGATACGGGAAGTAGATAAGTGCATTTCTCTTTTAAATAAGTAATACGCAGAAGTCGAACACGATTAATGAAAGACAAACTATCCATAAAAGTTTCCATTGCCGGCAGAATTTATCCGGTTACCATTGAAAGAACAGAGGAAGAAAATGTTCGAAAAGCGGTGAAAACTATCAATGAAAAAGTGTCTGAATATGAAAAAACATTTGGTCAAAAGGACAGACAGGATTTACTTGCAATGAGTTCATTGTTCTTTGCATCGCAATCGGTGGAGTTGCAAAATGTAAGCCATCGCGAGGATAAAGCCATTTTGGAAAGATTTGAAAAAATTGACAAAGCAATTTCTGCGGAATTAGTAAAAGAGTAATCACGCTGTTCGGGATTGGAAATCCTGAACGACTTATGTTTCCTGTATTAGTTCTCTAAAAGAACGAATACAGGATTTTTATTTTATATATACCAACTAACAATTAATCATATGAACTTAGACATAACAACCATTATATTTATAATCATCTCGGCAGTTGCAGGACTGGGGATTGGATTCCTGATTGCCGCACCGGTTCTTCGTAAGTCAATTGATGCAAAAGGGCAATTGAAGATAAAAGAAGCAGAAATTGAAGCAGAGAAGATCAAAAACGAAAAACTCCTGCAGGGAGAAAAGAAATTAATGCAGTTGAAAGCCGAACACGAGACTTATGTAAGTACAAAAAACAAGAACGCCATTGACCTCGAATCCAAAGCAAGACAGAAAGAACAGCAGACCGCCCAAAAACTGGAGCAGGTGCAGCGGAAGGAAAAGGAACTGGACACGCTTCGCAATAATCTTACAGGGCAGCTTGAGATCATTGAAAAGAAAAAAGCAGAACTTGATAAAGCACATCAGAAACAAGTTGCGCAATTGGAAGTAATTTCTGGTCTTTCCGCTAATGAAGCAAAAACGCAGCTCATTGAATCGCTGAAAGCCGAAGCTAAAACTGACGCGATGGCTTTCATTAATCAGGCAATGGATGAAGCAAAACTTACCGCAAGCAAGGAAGCCAAGAAAATTGTAATTCAAACTATTCAGCGTGCTCCGACCGAGCATGCCGTAGAAAATTCCGTCACGGTGTTTAACATCGAAGGCGATGATATGAAAGGAAGGATCATTGGCCGTGAAGGAAGAAACATCCGCGCACTGGAAGCACTTACCGGAGTTGAAATCATTGTGGATGATACACCCGAAGCTATTATTCTTTCCTGCTTTGATCCGGTGAGAAGAGAGATTGCCCGTTTATCACTGCACCATCTTGTTTCTGACGGACGCATTCACCCGGCACGCATCGAAGAAATTGTTGAGAAAACAAAGAAACAAATTGAAGATGAAATTGCAGAAATAGGAAAACGTACCACCATAGATCTCGGAGTTCACGGACTTCCGGCAGAACTAATACGATTAATCGGAAGAATGAAATACCGTTCTTCTTACGGACAAAATCTTTTACAGCACTCACGCGAAGTGGCAAATCTCTGCTCTTTGATGGCGGCAGAATTTGGACTTAATCCGAAAATTGCCAAGCGTGCAGGATTACTTCATGATATCGGAAAAGTATTTGAAGAAGAACTGGAGCTTCCACACGCAGTAGCCGGAATGAAGCTTGCTGAGAAATTAAAAGAGAAGCCTGAAATATGCAACGCTATTGGGGCCCACCACGATGAAGTGGAAATGACATCTCTCTACTCGCCTATCGTGCAGATATGCGATGCGATCTCTGGATCACGTCCGGGTGCAAGACGTGAAGTTCACCAGCAATATATCCAGCGTTTAAAAGATTTAGAGAACCTTGCGCTTTCTAATTCCGGTGTGGAGAAAGCATTTGCAATTCAAGCCGGACGAGAGTTGCGCGTAATAGTTTCTGCAGAAAAGATATCTGACAAGGATGCAGAAATAATGTCATTCAACATCGCAAACAAGATACAAACCGAAATGACCTATCCCGGACAAGTGAAAGTAACGGTGATACGGGAAACAAGGGCGGTGAATATTGCGAAGTAAAACAACAAAATATAGGATAATTCAGAAACACTTTACTGTCCGGAGATGATCTTAGAAAATAATTACTCAATGAACACTGAACAAAATAATACTATTCATCATACGGCTATTATTCATCCCTCTGTAAAAATGGGTAGCGGAAACATTATTGGTGCTTATTCAATTCTTGAGGAAAATGTTATACTGGGGGATAATAATTATATCGGACCACATTGCATTATTGGAGACAGGGGAGAAAGCGTACGATTCTTTCAGTCAGAGAAAAAAGGAGTGATAATTGGAAATAATAACCGGTTTACCAAACAGGTTACAATTGATGGAGGAACCGTTAACCCTACTCAAGTTTATAATAACACATTATGGCTAAAAAATGCTCATGCAGGCCACGATTGTCTCATTCACGACAATGTCCAAGTTCGTTGTAATGCTATTTTAGGAGGACATGTAACGGCTTTACAAGGAGCGAAAATATATTTAGGCGCTATCATTCATCCAAGAAAAACTCTTCCTGAGAATTGCATAATTGGTATGGGTACAATCGTTACAAAAAAAACTATACTTGTTGAAAAAGGAGTATATGTAGGAAGCCCTGCTAAGCTGCTTAAAACATCCGAATAGAGTATTAAATTGCTTTTAACTATAAATCACCCTTGAAAAAATTTATAAGAATAATTTGGCTTGAGATTTTCGGAAAGCTTGCTTTCCCTATTTTGAAAATGTTCTATTCTCCCCAAGTGCCGATATCGAGAAAATTAAGATTCATCGGAAAATTTCCATTAAAGACCTCAGATGGGAAAAGATTTTATTTATTCAATAATGCGTTTCTTTTAGAAACAAATATATTTTGGTTAGGAATAGATGAATATTCTTGGGAAAAAATGACGCGCAATATTTGGATGGAACTTTGTAAATCCTCAGATATAATCTTCGACATAGGAGCCAATTCTGGAATTTTTTCGGTATTGGCAAAAACCTACAATCCGAAATCCAAGGTATTTTCATTTGAGCCACAACCTAATATTTTTTATGTTTTAAAGAAGAACAATAACGTCAATGGATTTGATATTCATTGTGAAAATATTGCACTTGCTGACAGAGAGGGTAGCATGCCATTTTATAATTCAGGAGAAGCTGCATTTACAACTGAAAATACCACCGCAGGAAGCTTAAATAAAGAATGGAGGACAGAGCGACAGAATTCTATTATGGTTGCCGTAAAGGAATTAAAAAGATATGTAGAAGAAAATCAAATAAAAAATATTGATCTAATTAAAATTGATGTGGAAACATTTGAATATGAAGTTTTATTAGGATATGGAAAATATCTTCAGGAACATAAACCTGCTCTCATTTTGGAAATTCAGGACAGAATAATAGGGAAAAACATTGAATCGTTGCTACAGCCTTCTGCCTATACTTTTTACAACATAGATGAAGAGCGCGGATTGATAAGGACAAATGAGTTGGGGACTTCTACCAAAAACCATAATTACCTTTTGTGTCCTCAATCAAAACGGAGTTTGGTTAGTAAATTCATAATTGCATAATAGAAAAATGAATTGGATTCAAAGTAAATTTGGGAGATATTATAATGAAAATCTATTTCGAAATCTTTTTATTCTATGGTTTCTGCTTTTTCCTTTTGACGCAAACTTATTTCCGGTTTCTGTAGGTGTTATGACCCTGTATCCTTTTTTGATTCTAACTTTTTTTCTTTTTGCTTATTCTTTTCTTGGAATACCATCTGAGGCCTTTTCAAAAACGGATAAAATCATGATTCTATTTTTCTTTTTCTGGCTTGCTTACGGTGTAGCGTTTTTTCCTTTCCTTCCTGATAAAAAGATCGCTTTATATGAAATAAGAAGTCTCATTATGATGGCTGCATTCATCTGTATTGTATTTCGTGCCAGATATCTTCTTAAGGCAAAACCATTTTTTCAATTATTGAATCAGCTTTCTTTATTTCTTTTTATTCTCTTCACTGCTGTCGCTTTTTTTGAATTTTTTACTGGCATTCACTTTTCAGGATTTGCCACCGAAAAACTCTGGAAAATTCCTGTCGTAATGCAAACATATGCTCCGCTATTCTTATACGACAATCCGAACACAGCACTTGCCTATTTATTTGGACTTGCTATTCTTGTTTTTCTATCCTCCATCAAATCAACGTCTAATACCTGGAAAAATCTGAGCATTACCTTCATTTTATTTTTATTTTCTGTTGTCGCGGATTCAAAGTTTGGGAAGATTTCTACTTATTTACTTGCAGCCACCTGGCTGATATTTTTTTCTCTCAACAAGAAAGAATTTTTTGAAAAAAAATATTTCTGGTGGACAGCGATATCTGTTCTGTCTATTCTCATCTGTGTTTTGACCAAACCATTATACTTTGGCCCGCTCTGGAAAAACAGCGAACACTACCTTATTCCGTCCATCACACTTGCTTCCGTACAAAACGATAAGCTTTATTTTTATTCGCCCGATTCGCTCGTGAAACAATTCGGAGAAAAAGAAGTTATAAAATCATATCGTGAATACCAACTTAGAGGCACTGACTGGTCCGCCAACATTCGAAAAAATCTCTTAATGAATGGATGGTATTTGACTAAACAATCGAAATTTAAGGGAGTCGGCCCGGCTCAATTTAGATGGTATCATCAGCAAAAAACAGTTCCCTATCCGACTACCACCGTTACCAATCCGCATAATTATGCAATGGAAATATTAAGTCAATATGGCTTGGCGGTATTCATTCCTTTTATTCTGCTTTGTATTTTCAGCTGGCTGTCCGCTTTCAGAAAAAGAAACAATAATATTCAATACTTTTATTTATTCTCGGTCTGCTGCATTGTTTTCATTCTTATATCCAATATGCCATCCTCTTTTCTTATTCTGAATATCGGATGGGTTCTCATTCCTGTATTTTTTATTGCACCTGTACAACTTGAAGAAAAAAATGCCTGAACAGCAAAAATCATATTTCAGGAATTTTGTCCTTCTGTTTACGGGAAATTCCATCAGTCAGGTAATTCCTTTTTTGCTGGCGCCTGTTATTGGCAGAATTTATTCTCCTCAACAACTTGCCGTACAGGAAAATTTTCTTGTATTGGTCTCGCTTATCTCGATAGTGGTTGCTGGGCGGTATGAAATTGCATTCGTGCTTCCTAAAATCCAGAAAAGAGCGAACAATTTATTTGTCCTTGCTCTACTTATCACAATCTGCATTTCTCTTTTATCTCTTTTGGCTATGATTTTCTCGAATGAGATTTCAAAATGGTATAAGGAAGAGGAGCTTGGAAAATATATTTTCTATCTCTCTCCTGCCGTTTTTTTAGTTGGAATGAATAATATTTTTATTCAATGGATTATCCGTTCGGGAAAATACTCTCTTGTTTCAGTAAGTAGGATTTCTCAATCAGTTACCCAAAGTGCCGGTTATGCTTTGTTGGGATATTTCGGGTGGGGAATTAACGGACTTATAATTGCCTGGCTTATTGGCAATATAATTCCTTGCATAATACTATTATTTCCTTCACTTCATTATTTTAACCGGAAGGATATTGATGTAGAAGAAATTAAATCTGTGGCAAAAGAATACAAAGATTTTCCTATGGTAAACTCTTTTCATGCTTTTACAGGGATTCTTGCTGAACAATTTTTACTTTTTTTTCTGATAACAAGAAATTATGGAGTGCTTGTTCTTGGATTGTTTGCAGTGATGAACCGCTATGTCAGGGCTCCTTTAAACCTTGTAGGAAGCGCTGTGGGGCAGATATATTACAGGGAAGCAAGCGAAGCGAAGAATCACAACCTCTCGGTGATGCCATTATTTAAAAAGTCGGTCAAAATTATTGCATATGTTTCTGTTCCTATGATATTGATTGTTTTGTTTTTTGGCACCGATCTATTTGCAATTTATCTTGGAGAAAAATGGAGAGCTGCAGGAGAGTATGCAAGAATCATGTCTCCAAGTATTTTATTTAATTTCCTTTGTTCTCCGGTTTCTTCTACTCCTCTGATGTATGACAAACAAAGAACTGCTTACTTGGTTGGAATTGCAGGATATATTGTAAGTTTTGGATTATTGTTCTTTGGGATAAATCAGGGATATCATTTTGAAACAACGCTTTGGATGTATTCTATCGCAATGACAGTTTATTATATTTTTTTGCTATTGTGGTACCGAAGTTTAATAAGATCAAATTAATATGAAAGTCTTATTTGTAGGATTACCATATTTTGCAAAACGAATTGTTCGCGATTTGAATTCATTCTCGCCACAACATTCATTTTTATTTTATGATACTTATACATCTAAAATCGAACAGATAAAATTTGCTGTTACTTTGCCTTTTGCTGATATAGTAGTTTCTCTGAATGGCGTTTCAGATAAAAGCGGTTCTCTTGACTTGACGATGAAGCTGAAGAAAAAAATCCTTATGCATTGGCAGGGATCAGATGTGTTATTTGCAATGGAAGAAGCTATGAAGGAGAATCTGAATAAAAAATATATTGACTATTCATACAACTTCACCGATGCCCCTTGGATGAGGGAGGAGTTAAATTCGATTGGAATAAATTGCGGGATACTCGAATACAAATGGCTCGATGTGGATCAGGCACTTGTAGCATTTCAATCTATTTCTGCGTATTCATATCTTGCAAAAAGAAAAGAGGTTTTTTATGGTTGGGATATTATTATGCAATTAGCCGACAAACACCCCGATATTGATTTTTTTATTGCAGGTACAGATGGGAAAGAACTTGATCAAAAAAAGAATATTCATTTCCTCGGATGGATTTCGCAGGAAAAAATGGCAGAGCTCAGAACAAATAATCCGATCTTTCTCCGCCTGCCCAAGCACGATGGATATTCACTCAGCGTTCTTGAAGCGATGTCTTCAGGCAATGAAGTCATCTGGTCAAAGCATCATGTACAATGCCATCATGCAATAAATCTCTCTGAAACAGAAAACGCATTTAATAAGGCTGTAAATGATTTGAAAAATCGAAATATGCAGCGAAATACAAACAACATGTTGTTTGTGAAAAATAATTTATCTAAAGAAAAGATTTTAAATATGTTTATTAAAAGACTGGAAGAGATTGTCGCAGAATAAAAAACATATTGTACTGGTAACAACATGGTTTCCTCCTCGCAAAGGAGTTGCTGTTAATCGTATGCTTGCTTTCGCAAAATATCTTAGCCACGATAAGTTTGATATTTCAGTTGTAACCCTTCAAAAAGGCAAGGAGCCTGATCAGGAAAACATCGAAGGTGCAAAAGTGTATAGATTAAGGAACAATTCAATCTTGTCATCAATCCCCACGGAAGCAGGAGAGCCCAGGATAATTCATAACCTGAAAGTAGTCTGGAATGTTGTTTTGAATACTATTACAACATTTGAATATTCGGCATGGATGAAGTCAGCGGCAGAACTACTTAAAACGATCCACTTGGAAAATAAAATTGATGTTATCATCAGTTCTTATGCTCCCGTAGAAGCACATCTTGCTGTAAATATTTTCTGTAAAAAACATCCAGAAGTAAAATGGATTGCCGACATGCGTGATGAAATGTCAGGGAATCCGTATATTTCAAATAGAATTAGAAATTTTTATAAAAAAGTAGAGATTGAAATTAATCCTCATGTGTCAGCTGTTACTATGGCAAGCCAGTCTATTTTTAAAGATTTAATAAAGTCAATGCCAATGGTAAAATATTTTGAGGAAATAAAAAATGGTTTTGACCATAATATTGACGCTCAGAATAATTTTAATGAAGTTTTTACTATTTCTTATGCAGGCACTTTTTATGGAGACATAAAGCCGGATACATTTTTTGCGGGTTTGAAAAAGTTTATTTCAAAAACAAAAACAAAAATTAAACTTAGATTTATTGGCACAAACAGAAACTTTAATTTGCCCGAAGAATTTGAAATTTCTTCTGAATTTTATCCGCTTCTTGGTTATTCTAAAGCGATTGAAATAATTGCTTCTTCTGATGCTACATTACTTGTAAATCCTAAAAATGGAAGAAAAGGAGTGTATACCGGAAAATTATTTGATTATGTTTCGGTTATGAAGCCAATTATCGCAGTAGTTGATCCGGAAGATGTTGCTGCAAAACTTATTGAGGAACATAATGCAGGGTTTGTTGCCGATTTTAATAACATAAACGAGATAGAACAAGCAATCTTATTGGCATATAATGTGTGGAAGGAGAAAAAGATATTGTCCATTGATAAAGCAAAGGTTGCTATGCTTCATAGAAAATACCAGGTGAAAAAACTTGAAGCGCTTATTGATAAACTTTTATCAAAATGAAAGTATTGATTGCAGGAGAATCATCGGTGCATTTGCAAAATTATTGCCATGCCATCAAAAAACATGTTGATGAAATTATTCTTGTCACTGAAACATCTGTTCAGATTTCAGAAGTTAAAAAATCTTACGTTGTAAGTTTCAGGAAACTAAATCCTTTAAAATGGTTTTTCAATCTGCAAAAATTAAAGAGAATCATTTTAGAGGAAAAACCTGATTTGGTTCATGTGCACCAGATAAACCGGCTTGCGTATTTCATTGCTAAATCAATCCATAATATTCCTCTTATCTCGACTGCATGGGGAAGTGATGTTTTGTTGATTCCTGAAAAGAATTTTATTTTTAGAACTTTGAGCAGGTATGTAATTAGAAAAAGCAGCGTTGTTACTGCAGATGCCCGCGTTATGATTGATGCAATGAAAAAAATGGACAACTCTGAAATAAAATATGTTCATCTGCAATACGGAATTGATCCTGTTGTGCCTTTCGTAAAAGAAAAAATAATTTATTCGAACCGCTTACATGAGCTGTTATATAATATTGATATTATCATTAAGGATTTTTCAGCGTTTTCGAAACATAATCCGGATTGGCAACTTCATATCGCAGGAAGCGGGGCGGAAACAGAAAAACTTAAATTACTTTCATCTGAATTAAAAATTTCCGACAAAGTAAAGTTTCTTGGATGGCTGAAGAAAGAGGAAAACAATGCTAACTATGCAAGAGCATCCATTTATGTTTCTATACCATCAAGTGATGGAACTTCAGTGAGTCTGCTCGAAGCAATGTCGGCAAACTGCATTCCGGTAGTTTCTGATTTGCCTGTTAGCAAAGAATGGATTCGGGATGGCATAAATGGTGTGATCAGAAAAGAAAATCAGAATCCGTTTGAGGAGGCGCTAAATAGTAATAAAGAAAAATGTTTTGTAATCAATCAGGAGAAAATAAATATTTCGACAAAGCGAGAAGGAACAACAAAAAGATTTTTCGAAATTTATAAAAAGACTTTATTAAAATGAAGTTGTTAATCCTAACACAATATTTCCCGCCCGAAGTTGGTGCTCCGCAAAACCGATTGTATGAGCTCGCTATTCGTTTGCAGAAAAAAGGATTTGAGATTTCGGTGCTAACTGCAATGCCAAATTATCCTCAGATGGAAATTCACGATCCATACAAAGGCAAGTTTCGATATTATGAGGAAATGAATGGACTGAAAGTTTATCGTTCATGGATATTTGTTTCTAAGAGCAAATCTGTTTTTTTTCGGTTACTGAATTATTTTTCATTTGTCTGGTCATCATTCTGGTCGGGCTGGTTGCGATTAGGCAAGTTTGATTATATAATATGTGAATCTCCTCCGCTTTTCCTTGGTCTATCTGCTTTTTTTCTGAAAAAACTTAAGGTCGCAAAACTTATTTTCAATGTATCTGATTTATGGCCTGAGAGTGCAGAAAAACTTGGAATTGTAACCAATAAATTATTTCTTAATATCGCTTATCGATTGGAAGAGTTTCTTTATAAAAAGTCGGAACTCATTACAGGACAAACGCAAGGTATTGTAAAAAATATTTCATTAAGATTCCCTGATAAAATAACTTACTGGCTTCCGAATGGAGTAGATATTGATTTTTACAATCATGCAAATGTGAAAAACGAGTGGAGAAAGGAGAACCATTTTTTAGAAAATGATTTTATAGTTTTATATGCGGGAATAATCGGTCATGCACAGGGATTAGAAGTGATTCTTAACTCAGCACAAAATTTGATTGATAAAGAGGATATAAAATTTATTTTACTTGGTAACGGACCGGAAAAATCAAGATTACTAGACTTGAAAAGAAACAGGAGAAATGAGAATATCTTTTTCTTTGAGACACTACCTAAGGTACACATGCCTCATGTTATCGGTGCATCGGATGCCTCTATCATTCCTCTTCGGAAAATAGACTTATTTAAAGGTGCTATTCCTTCAAAGATTTTTGAAAGTCTGGCTATGAAAAAGCCGATCTTGTTAGGAGTTGAAGGTGAAGCAAAAGAATTATTTATTGATGAGGGGAACTGCGGATTGGCTTTTGAGCCTGAAAATGCTCAAGATCTTACCAATAAGGTATTGCAACTATATAATGACAGAAATTTGCTTCGTCAGCTTGGAGAAAACGGACGAAAATATGTTGCGAAAAAATTCAATAGAGATTTTATTGCAGATGAATTTCTGAATTTTCTTACCCATCATCAATCATGAGGAGAAATGAAATACATATTAAAGCACATTACTGTCTCTGCCTTCTTATTGCATTCTTTCTGCCTGTTTACATTCATGTGGTTCCGGTACTGATAGGATTACTAACGATTAATTGGTTAGTAGAAGGAGGTTTTTATGAAAAACTTAATTCTTTTAAAAAGAATAAAAGTGTATGGCTGTTTATTGCATTCTATCTATTCTATCTTATTGGCATGTTGTGGACAGAAAATATCTATGTAGGCGGGTTTGATTTGCAGGTGAAACTTTCTTTGTTAATATTTCCTTTAATACTATCGACAACAAGAAGTAAGACTTGGGAAATATTGTTGGCTTTTGTTTATGGCTGTGTTCTTGCCGGGATAATTTGTTTTGTAACCGCAACTATACATTATGTAAAAACAGGGGAGAATCATTTCGAATATACTTTTTTCTCTTATGTTCTTCATCCCACTTATTTTGCAATGTATATTGATTTTGCTATTGCTGTTCTAATATTTTCACTCAATAATCACAATCCAACAAGAAAAGAGGCTGTCAGATTATTTGCTATATTATTTCTGACCTCTATAGTGATTTTACTTGCATCAAAAACAGGAACTCTTTTGCTTGCAGTTATCATTTTATTATTTGCAGCGACACAGATTTTTTCTCACAGAAAATGGATGCTTGGCGGTGCAATTCTTCTTGTATCTGTTTCAATGTTTATTCTTGCAATAAAATTTTTTCCCTACACGATTAATAGGATTGAAACTAGTTTTCACACCTTTACTCACATGAAAGAGATTACTCCTCATGATTCAGAAAGCATGGAAAGCAATTCGGAGAGAGTATTGGTCTGGAAATCGGATTTAATTGCAATGAAAAGGAATATTCTTATAGGTACAGGAACAGGAGATGCAGAAGATGAGCTTATAGGAATTTATAAAGAAGCAGGTTATACTTACTTATCAGAACATCAACTAAATGCCCATAGTCAGTTTTTTCAAAGCACAATTACTCTTGGTTTTTTTGGTGGAATAATATTACTATTATGTTTTTTCGTTCCTGTTTTAATTTCAATTAGAAGAAAGAATTTCGTATATCTTGTTTTTTTGCTTGTTATAATTGTTAACTTTTCTGTCGAGTCCATGCTGGAGGTTCAGGCAGGAGTAATGTTTTATGCTTTCTTTAATTCTTTGCTTTTTTTGCAGGCCAAGACAAAGCCTGATTCATAATCAGAGATAAAATTATTGAAGTAGTCATAGAATTGCTTCATTATCCATTTGGACCAGTCAAAACCTCTAAAAAATCGATAGCGTGATCAAAATAATTAATAGTAATATGATTTTGCCATTCAGATATTTTTCCGATATTCGCGTCCCTTTTGCAAAAAGAATGCAATAGGCGGTTGGTGGTAGGTAAATAAATTCCGAAAATCAACTTGAAATTTTAAACTTTAAATTTTAAACCTCTAAAATGCCAGCAATTATCAGATTATCACGTCACGGAAAAAAAGGACAGGCGTTCTATCATATTGTAGTAGCAGACAGTCGCTTTGCACGTGATGCTCGTTTTATTGAAAAACTCGGAACTTATAACCCTCGTACTAATCCTGTATCGGTTAGTCTTAAATTTGACCGTACGTTGGAATGGGTTCAAAAGGGAGCTAAGCCATCTGATACCATGCGTTCCATTCTTTCTGAGCAAGGCGTAATGTATAAGGCGCATTTGCAAAAAGGTGTTAAAAAAGGTGTTTTTACTCAAGAGCAGGCAGATGCAAAATACGCTAAATGGATTTCTGAAAAGGAAGCAAAAGTAAACGGTTCAAAATCTTCGAATGAGTCATCAAAAAGAGAAGCATTTAAAAAACGCATAGCTGTTGAAACAGCAGCACGGGAAACCAGAAATGCAAAGCGTAAGGCGAAGGAAGCAGCGCTAGTTCCCACAGAAATTCCATCTGCTGAAGCATCAGATCAGTCAGAAACGCCTTCTGCTGAGCCGCAGGCATAAAGATTTTTTCTCTCACACATAAGGTTTACGGTTTTTTCTGTAACTATTTTCTATTTATATGCGTTCAATCAGCTAAATTTGCTTTTCCTTTTTTGGATATATGCCAAAAACCACCTTTGTTTTTAAGGAATTCAGCATCAGGCAGGATAAGTGCCCAATGAAAATAAGCACGGATTCTGTTTTGCTTGGATCCTGGGTGCATGCAGGTAAAACAATTCCAAAATCAATTAAAACAATTTTAGATGTTGGCGCAGGGTCAGGAGTTGTAGCTCTGATGCTTGCTCAGCGTTCTTCCGCTCGTATAGACGCAATTGATATTAGTGCAAAAGCATATGATCAGGCGCAAGACAACTTTTTAACGTCAAAGTGGGCTAGTCGGTTAAATTGTTATCATAGTTCTTTGCAAAACTTTTCTCCTGGCATACAGTATGACATTATTGTAAGTAACCCGCCTTATTTTCATTGCCCGCTAACACATAAGGAAAAGGAAGGCTCGCAGGCGAAATATACTCACCAACTCTCATTTTGTGATCTGGCGGAGGGTGTTACTCGATTACTATCTCCCAATGGGAAATTTTTTGTTGTTTTGCCTATTCATGAGGGCTCTTGTTTTACAAACGAGGCAGAAAAGAAAAAATTATATCTCTCTGATTTTATTTGGGTCAAAACCGCAACGCACAAGAAAATTCCAAAGAGGGTATTAATGCAATTTGAATTTTCGCGAAAAGAATTTTCCGCAGAGAATCTCCTTGTCATTCAGAATCAGGGTGCATACACGGATGAATATAAGCAGTTAACTAAAGATTATTACATTGGTTTTTGAAGCATCGCTTCCTAAGTACAAATATTCTCTCTTGTACTTCAGATACCTTTTCTTAGTTTTGTAGAACAGAAGAAGTTCTGAAACAGGAAGCGCAGATTGCAGATTATGCAAATGCCCGCAGCTATTATTATATGCAAAGAAAATTTATTTTCAGAACGATCCTTTTATTTAGTTTCTTCCTTGTTATTTATCTTTTCTCATGCCGGAAACAGATGGGAAACCCTTCATGGGATACGGATGTGCTTGCTCCGCTTGTAAAAACCACCTTTACGATAAATAATATCATTCCCGATTCCCTACTTCATAAAAATCCAGACAACTCTCTCAACATTGTTTATAATACCAATCTTTATTCTTTTTCTACACTTACGGTTCCGGATACTACAATTGATACAGTTTATTTTTATCCCTTTCAATTAATAGTAGATTCTTGCGACCTGATCATACCTTTGCTTACGAATGAAGATCATTTTAATGTGCGCACCGTTCAATTGACAACTGTAACCATCCATTCCGGAAAAATGCAACTTGCTGTTGAAAACAAAACACGAAAAATTCTAGATATTCACTATCGGATCCCAAGCGCTACATTATCTGGAAATCCTTTTGATGTTATTGTTTCTGTTCCGGCTAAAACGGGAAACAATTCCGGTGTGCTTTCTACAACTTTTGATCTGAGCGGGTATAGATTTGATCTTACAGGGAAAAACGGCACTAAAGTCAATACTCTTGTAACAAGCATTAGCGCCAAAGTGAATTGTTCCGATTTTTCTAAAGACACTGTTTTCCCGTTTGCAGATAATATCAAGGTGTCAAATAGTTTCATCGACATGGTTCCTCAATACGCAAAAGGATATTTTGGGAATACCATCACGAATATTACTGACAGCACGGATTTTTCTTTATTCAGGCATATTATTGGAGGAACAATAAATCTTGAAGATGTAAATATTGGATTGAATATAGAGAACACTATAGGTGCTGATGCGCGCATGACTATTGACGATCTTTCATCTGTTAATTCACGAACAGGAAGTAAAGTTTCTCTTTTGAATTCGGTTATAGGGTCGCCAATCAATATAACTCGGAGTGTTGATAATAATGGAATTGTTTCACCTTCGAGTTATAATGTTTCGCTTGCACCGCTAAATTCAAACATCAAGCAGTTTATTGAAAATTTTCCTGACAAATTAAGTTATAAACTGCAATACGAGTTCAATCCGCTTGGAAATGTTTCCGGCAACAACGATTTTATTTATTACGACAAGCTGCTGAAAACAAGTTTGAATATGACAATTCCGCTTTCTTTGGTTGCGAACAACCTTGTGATGGCAGACACAGTGGGTTTTACAATGAATGCGAATACCACCAATGTGAACTCTGGAAATCTCTATCTGTATTTCGAGAACGGATTTCCTTTCAATGCTCAGGCACAATTGTACCTGATGAATAGTAATTCTACAATCATTGATTCTCTAGTCAGTGTTCCGAATACTATTTCTGCCTCATCGCTCGATATAAATTATGTGTGTATAGGAAAGAAAGAAACTAAACTTACAATTTGGGTTGACGAAAACATGCTAAACAAACTTCGTTCTGCGAAAAAAATGTACATCAAAATAAAATTCAATACCGCGAATCAGCCGAATTACTTAAAAATTTATAGCTTTTATGAAATGAAGGTGAAAGTTGTCGGAGATTTCAATTATTCAGTCAGAAAAAACAATTAACAGGAACACATGTCTCCAGAAAAATCATTTCTCTTTCTTTTTCTGTCTTCGTTCTCCATCTTGCATGCAATTGCTCAGCGGGATAGTGCTATTGTTCAAAAAACTAATGAACAAACATTAGAATTTTATGGTGATGCCTTTCTTACATCCAATGCGATAAAGAATGATTTTATCGTGACGTATTATCGAGGTAAATTTTTAGACAATGAGCTAAAGAAAAATTCATCGGAACATTTATCTCGAAGCAATCGACTGGGTGGCGCAAGCAAAATTGGATTTACTTATTCGTATCATTCTCTTCAGGGGAATAATAAAGCTGTGTTTTCTTTTTCTTTCTATGACAGGCAGAATCTTGACGTGAGATTTTCTGATGACTTGTTTCGCACGGTATTTTATGGAAACAAAAGCTTTGTGGGAGAAACAGCACATCTAGGAAATTGTCGTTTTAATTTTTTGCACTACCAGCAATTTCGGTTTGGCTGGAAGTGGACTGGAGATGCAAGGCACGGATCCTATGGTTTTGCTTTTTCCCTTCTGAGTGGAGAACAAAACACTTTTATAAAAGCAGATAAAGCCAATTTATATACTTCGCCAGATGGACAATTTATTGATTTAGCTCTTGCTATGCAGGTTCAGCAGACGGATACGGCACACAAAAATTATTTTGCACAGAACGGAATGGGACTATCCACCGATTTTTTTTATGAGTTGCCATATATTATCTGGAGGAAGAAAGGAAAAATAACGTTTGAAGTAAATGATTTTGGTTTTATCCGGTGGAACAGCAATTCCACGACACACTCTGTCGATTCATCTTATCATTATGAAGGCGTAAATGTGAATAATATTCTAAACACAAGTACTGGTGCAATTCCTAAGTGGAACACCGACAGCATAATCAACAAAAACTCTCTCTCTGAAAGTAAACAATACACCACAAATCTTCCCTTCTATTTTAATGTTCGCACACGCACTTGGTACGGAAAACAATTTTCGTTTGAAAAAGGAATTTCTTTTTTATTCAACTCATCTGCCAAGCCCTATTATTTTCTAAAACTGCATTTCAGCACGAGAAAACAAAAAGCGGAGTTTGCCTATACACTTGGTTATGGAGGGTACGGAAAATTTAATTCGGGGGTGGAAGCACGGGTAGATTTTTCAAAACATTACTCTTTGTGCATTGCTGATAATTATCTTTTTTCAAGTGTTAATCCGCAGATGGCAAATGGAATGGGCGTTTACCTCAAATTGGTAAGAAGGTTTTAAAGCCCTATCCAAGCCCTCCCCATCAGGGGAGGACAATACACAATGCTATTTTTTATTTTTTAAGTCCTTCCCAATGGGAAGGATTTAGGATGGGCTTTTATCTTATCAGCATCAAATAAGTCACCACAAAAGGGGAGGAGAGAAGCACTCCGTCAAAGCGGTCGAGAATACCTCCATGTCCCGGTAAAATATTTCCTGAATCTTTTACTCCCAAGCTTCGCTTGAACATGGATTCCACCAAATCGCCTAGTGTTCCGAATACAGAAACAATAAGCGCAATTACCAGCCAATGAATCAAGGCGAGTTCTGTGAAGTAAAGCGATAAGAGATAAGCAATTCCTTGCGTGCAGATTATTCCTCCGATAAATCCTTCCCAGCTTTTTTTGGGAGAGTGGCGTTCAAATAGCCTGTGTTTTCCTATGGAGATTCCGACTAAGTAAGCAAAGGTGTCATTCGACCAGATTAGGAAGAAAAAACCAAGAATAATATATGGCGTAAAAATCCCTTGATAATGTTTAATATCTACATTGCTTTTAATAGCTAATGAAGAAAGAAATAAGAAAGGAATTTGAATGTACAATAATCCAAGAAATGTATACCCAATATTTTGAAACGGAAACTGTTTATTTCTGAATAACTCTACGAAGAAGATCATCATTGAAACAGGAATGAATAGCCAGAACAGATAAGATAAAAACATGGCAGAAAATATATTATCTGAAACTAGATACAGGAAGTAAGCACTAAGAAAAACGCATATGATTATTCCTGTGATTTTTTGAGGAGAAGAATTATTTTCCTCAAGTAGCGAATAAAACTCCCACAATCCCAGAACTGAAATCACAAGAAACAATCCTGCCATTGACCAGAAACTCCACCAGATGCAGCCCATCATCACTGTAACAAATACTGCTCCCGTTAAAGTTCTTGTCCAGAAGTTATTCATTGTTACAGTTCGTTAGTTGAAACTATGCGCTTTCAGCGCAAGACTTTCAGTTGCTACACAATTTTGTAAGTTTGCGGAATGAGTAATACCCCAAGGTATGGCAGTCATAATGTATCTCGGTTGACGGCTCATATT
>JACRAL010000080.1 GCA_016213435.1 Bacteroidota bacterium | reverse complement strand
TTACGAAAAAATATCTAACCTTGATTTTCTACTTGATAATTCTCTGTCTTTCCTGTCAAATCTGCATGATTCTTGGGTTTCTAATGATGTACGAACCAAAAAAGAAATGCAGAATATTCTCTTTCCAGAGGGTGTTCCGTACAACTACAAAACAAGGGAATATCTAACCACGAAAACAAATGAATACTTTGAACTTGTTACTTCATTATCAGATAGTTCGGAGGAAAATAAAAAAGGGAGTTTTCCTTTTTCATCGGAAAACTCCCGTATAGTAGCGGGGACAAGATTCGAACTTGTGACCTTTGGGTTATGAGCCCAACGAGCTACCCCTGCTCTACCCCGCAATATTTTAAGAACGCAAAAGTATACTTTGTTTCCTCTCAGCAAAGATAAACTTTTTTAGCTTATAGCCCAATAAATCGTTCGGATAATTATTCCTTTGACAGACCTCTGCAGAACGAGGGGTTAAAGTTGTATATAAATAGACAACGTGGAAGATAACCTGTGAATAGATTATATTGTTTCGGATAAGGAGTACAAGATAAATTATTTATGTTTGACCAATCTTATTTCTATGAAACAATTTTTACTTTCTTTCTTCGTCTGCCATCTTCTCGGAATTACTCCTTTCGGGGCAGTTAGTATCACCCATCTTTTTGCTCAACCGGTCCGTACTTATTGGAACAACGACTCCCTTCATAAAAAATCAGAAGAAAATTTCAAAAAAGGAATGCAGGATGGTCGTTTTGCTCTATGGTACAAAAATGGAAAACTAGCCAAAGAAGGAAATTACAGTATGGGCTCAGAACAAGGTATTTGGAAAGTCTGGTATGAAAATGGTCAGCAGAAAAGTGAAGAGAATTATGAAAAAGGAAAAAAAGATAAAAAATCCACTTATTGGTATCAGAACGGAAAATTAGCTCTCATCTCTTTTTACAAATACGATCTGCCGGATAGTATTTGGCATAGCTGGTTTGAAAACGGAAAGGATAAAAGTGTAGAAAATTTCAAAGTGATCGAATCAAAATACAATTGGGTAAGTACTAAACATGGGGTATTTCAATATTACTATTCGAACGGAAACAAAGAAAGTGAAGGATTTTTCAATAATGACAAGGAAGAAGGTCTTTTTACAAAATACTTTGACAGTGGGAAAAAACAATTTGAAGGTGAATACAAAAATGGTAAGCGTAGCGGAAAATGGACCTATTGGTATAAGAACGGGCAGATCAAGGAGGAAAGAAAATATTTATCGGATTCAAAAGAAACGGCAGAAGATGTTTATCTTATAATTAATTCTTGGACAGAAGACGGAAAGCAGCCCGTAAAAGATGGAAACGGAGCCTATACTTTTTGTGATGTTGAAGGAAAAAAACTTCGCGAAGGAAATCTGAAAGACGGAAGAGAAAACGGAGAATGGATTCTCTGGAACCGTGAGGGTTGGAAAGAGCATCTTATAACATACATAAATGGAAAAAAAGAAGGGCATTGCATTAATTATTTTGGAAATGGAAAAATTAAAAGCGAAGGAAATTATTCCAATGATAAGAAGAATGGCAATTGGAAATTTTATGAGGAAGACGGAAAGTTGGTCATGGATGGAATGCTGAAGGATGATTCGCGGCATGGCAAATGGAACTATTGGTTCAAGACAGGCAAAAAAGATGCGGAAGGATTTTACAAAAATGATAAACAGGACAGTTTGTGGCAATATTGGTACAGCAAAGGAATGCTATGGAAGAAAGGATTTTATAAGGACGGAAAGAAAAAAGGCTGGTGGGAAGTTTACTATGAAAACGGGAAAAAGATTGATGCCGGAAAATTTTCTGACGATGCGCAAGATAGTTTGTGGACCTCATGGTATGATAATAGACAGAAAAAAGACGAAGGAACTTTCACTCATGGAGTAATGAACGGAAAATGGGCGGGTTGGCATGAAAGCGGAAATAAAAACTATGAAGGAATTTATGCCGACAGTGCGAAAACAGGCGAATGGAAATATTGGTTTGCAAACGGAAAATTACATCAGCAGGGGAAATATAAAAATGGGAAAAAGGAAGGAGAATGGCAATATTGGTTTGACACAGGGATTCCGGAAAGTGAAGGAACATATGATGATGACGAACGTGATGGTAAGTGGACTTTTTACTATGAAACAGGTGCTAAATTCAGGGAAGAAAATCATAAGCATGGAAAACTATCAGGAGAAATTAAAACCTGGTCAATAAATGGAAAACCTGCAAGTGTGGGTCATTATGCGCTTTTCCGCCCCAATGAAAAATCCGATTGGATAAGTGTGAAAGACGGAGAATGGATTTTTTATGATGACAAAGGGAATGTTCTTCGGAAAGAAACCTTCAAAAGCGGTGTCAAACAATAATAAGTTTACGGTTTGCTGTCTATAGTTTACAGTTGTTTTGTACTTTAACCGTAGACCATAAACTAAAAACTGTAAACGATGGCTGTTTATCTGGATTACAACTCCACGACACCTATTGACCCGCGTGTGTTGGAAGCCATGCTTCCCTACTTCACAGAAAAATTCGGGAACGCATCAAGCAAAACACATGCATTCGGCTGGGTTGCAGAAGCTGCAGTGGAACAAGCGAGAGAACGCGTAGCAAAACTTATTAATGCAACACCGCACGAAATCATTTTTACTTCAGGCGCAACCGAAGCCATTAATCTTGCTATTAAAGGAGTTTGGGAAATGTATTCAACTCCCCTCTCCTTGGACAACCGAGCGAGAAGCGAAGGTTGGGAGCGAAGCTCGGGGGTTGGGGGTGAGGTCAGAAATCACTTCATCACCGTTTCCACCGAACACAAAGCTGTTCTCGATACTTTTAAATATCTTGAATCAAAAGGCGCACAGGTAACATATCTTCCCGTAAATCGCGAAGGATTGATTGACATCGATCAACTCCGTAACTCAATCACTCCGTCAACCATTCTCGTCAGCGTGATGTATGCAAATAACGAAACGGGAGTAATCCAGCCGATACAGGAGATTTCGAAAATTGTTCACGAGAAAGGAATCCTTTTTATGAGCGATGCAACCCAAGCTGTTGGAAAAATTCCTGTAGATGTTTCTCCCCTCTCCTCTGGGAGAGAGGTTGGGGGTGAGGTAGATTTGCTTTGTCTTTCCGCTCACAAAATGTACGGACCAAAAGGAAGCGGAGCATTATTTATCAGAAGAAAAAATCCAAGAGTAAGTTTATTGCCGCAAATTCACGGTGGCGGACATGAGCGAGGACTTCGATCCGGCACTTTAAATGTTCCCGGAATTGTGGGACTTGGCAAAGCCTGCGAGATCGCTGAAAAAGAAATGAAGGCAGATTCAAAAAATATTTCTCGCTTGCGTGACGAATTTGAAAAAAATCTTCTTGCACTTGGAAATATTTTTGTAAATGGTCTTCCCTCTCCTGAAGGGAGAGGGAAAGAGGGAGAGGGCTCTCGCCTGCTGAATGTCACCAATCTTTCTTTCAGAGGAATTAAAGCAGATTCATTAATAGCAAAACTTACTGACATCGCAGTTGCAACAGGTTCCGCCTGCACTTCTGCAATTGCCGAACCCTCTCATGTACTGAAAGCAATGGGAATATCCGATGAAATGGCTTATTCTTCTATCCGCTTTTCTTTGGGAAAATATACAACGCAGGATGAAATTGAATATGCACTAGATAAGATCGGTAAAGCACTCCAATCGTAGATCTTTTTCAGATTGAAGAATTCAGCAGCATAAAATATTTTCATCTCATGAATGTTAATTATTTACTTTGTCAAAAAATGTTGTTCTATGGCTTGGGGTAAACTCTTATTCATCTCTGTTTGTGTTTGTTTTTTAAACTCAACCTCCTTGCTTTTTGCTCAGCAAATTGCTGCCGATACTGCACTTACATCTGCAGATAAGAATCCACAAAAAGATATTGGAGATGTTTGGAGATCCGTTGTTAAAAAAAAAGCAATAATAAAATCAGACTCATCTCACGAAAAAGGTTCTCGAAGAACTCTCATTCCTCTGCTTTATCCGGGATATGCTTTAGTGACCGGATTTCAGATCGTTTTGACAACCAATTTCTCATTTTATGCCGATCATAGCAAGAACGCAAAAATTTCATCTATCTTAATGAATAATCTTTATACGCAATACAATCAGATTATCAATCTTATCAATTCAAATATCTGGACGAATAACAAGAAATTTAATTTCTTAGGCGATTATCGTCTCTATAAATTTCCTACCAATACATTTGGATTGGGCAGTACTTCTACGTTCGCTGAGAAACAGCATGTGGATTACTCCTACCTGAAAATATACGAAGTGGGTATGCGCAAGATCACTGGGAATTTGTCGGGTGGAATGGGATATGATTTTGATTATCACTGGAATGTTACTGCAACAAAAATCTCAACGAGCGACAGTACAGACTTTGAAAAATACGGTGTCAAAAAAACAACTTCTTCCTCTGGCATTACCTTAAATTTACAATACGATAGCCGTTTGAATTCTAATAATCCTGCAAAGGGCACTTACGCTTTTTTGGAATTACGTACTAATTTAAAAGCACTGGGGAGCAATGATAATTGGCAGTCGGTGCTGCTGGATGTTAGAAAATATATTCAGACATCAAAAAAATCAGGAAATGTGTTGGCGCTGTGGAGTTATAACTGGATCACCGTACATGGCCCTATTCCTTATTTTGACCTGCCAAGTTTAGGATGGGATCATTACAACAATATGGGTAGAGGATATGTGCAGGGCAGATTCCGCGCATGGAATATGATCTATGCTGAAGCTGAATATCGTTTCCGTCTAACAAAGAACGGATTGATCGGAGGAGTGTTGTTCTCCAATGCGTCCACACTTACTGAATATCCGAGTAATAAATGGAAAAATATTAATCCAGGAGGAGGGTTGGGATTGAGAATTAAAATGAATAAATCATCGAAAACAAACTTTGCTATTGATTACGGCTTTGGGGTAGGCGGATCAAGAGGATTTTCATTCAACCTGAACGAAATATTTTGATTATCCCGGAATAGTGCATTCTGCAACTTTTAGTATTTGAATAAAAACCCGAATTTGTATTTGTAGCTTGAAGCTATTTTTGAGATTCTATACATTGGTCTATTAATTGATATGCAAGAGACCAAGTAGAAATTTAATCACTACCGTTGAGATAGTAATACTAATCGTAAAAAGTTCAAGGCAATCGGGCTTAAATCCTAAGCATTTTTTCTAAGAATTGATCGTTCCATGCTGATTTGTTTCGTTTATTACGCTGGCTTATTTTTGGTGTTTTGTCTAATCGAATAAGGTTGAGAGCGATTCTTCTCAGGATAGA
>JACRAL010000083.1 GCA_016213435.1 Bacteroidota bacterium | reverse complement strand
GTACTTTATAGGACAAACCAAATGATACAACAATAAATTTTTATTGTGTCGCTTATATATATGCTCACTCACACAACAAAGATACTAAACACTAACAGCCACCCCGCAGCAGAGCTGCGAGGAATTCATTCGATTAAAATGATTAGTTCTGTGATTAAGTAAGCAAAGTTAGGAAAAGTATCTCAAGTTTATCTATCGGATATTCAAATTTTCATATCAGGAATTCAATCTTACATATCTGACATTCAAATCTACATATCAGGAATTCAAGTTCTTCTATCAGTAATTCAAATCTACATATCAGTAATTTAATCCTATATATCTGACATTCAAATCCGCATATCTGAAATTCAAGTTCTTCTATCAGCAATTCAAATCTGCATATCAAAGATTCAAGTTTGTCTATACGACATTCAAGTTCACATATCAATAGTGCTTAAGTGTGCTTGTAAAGCTTCTCCTTTCTTCTAAAGAATGGTTACCACTGGGGAAGCAGAGCGTTTGAGGGTTCCGAAAGAGTGAATGTCAAAGCCATGCTTTGTGGCAAAGGCAAGAAAATCATTTTCATGGTTTGAATCAATTGCAATTAAGAGTCCTCCGCTGGTCTGAGGGTCGCAAAGCGTGAGCAGCGATTCAGAACCTATGCCTTGCACCTTTCCATCAAAACTTTTCCAGTTACGCATGGTGCCGTCAGGATAAGTTTTTTCGGAAACATAATGAGAAATGTTTTTCAGTAAAGGGATTTTTGAATATTCGATTTCTGCGGACAGATTGCTTCCTTCGCACATTTCGATCAGGTGCCCGAGCAAACCGAACCCTGTTACATCGGTCATTGCTTTTACATAATCAAGTTTGCCAAATTCATAGCCGATGGAATTAAGCCGTGTCATAGATTTCACCGCTTCGTCAAAGTCCGCCTTCTGCACAAGTCCGCGCTTGCTTGCCGTTGTGATCATGCCCACACCCAGCGGTTTGGTCAGGAACAATTTACAGCCTTCGGTGGCGGTAGAATTCTTTTTAATGTTTTTAATTTCTACGTCTCCTGTAACTGCCAATCCGAAGATGGGTTCCGGGCTGTCAATACTGTGTCCGCCTGCAAGGGGAATGTTTGCCTCGGCACAAATTGCCCGCGCTCCTTCCAGAACTTGTTGAGCGAGTTCAGCAGGAATTTTATTTACAGGCCAGCCAAGGATTGCGATTGCCATCAGCGGTTTTCCGCCCATTGCATACACATCGCTAATGGCATTCGTGGAAGCGATCCTGCCAAAATCAAATGCATCATCAACGATCGGCATGAAAAAATCGGTGGTGGAAATGATGGCTCTGCCGTTGCCTATATCGTAAACAGCAGCATCATCTTTTGTGTCGTAGCCAACAAGAAGAAGCCCATCCCCAGCCCTTCTCAAAGGGAAGGGAGTTTCTCCCCTTTGGGGAGACGGAAGAGGGGCTTTGAGTATCTTTTCAAGAACCGATGGTGCAATCTTGCATCCGCATCCGGCTCCGTGAGAGAATTGAGTTAAACGGATTTCTTCAGGCATATACTTGTTTAATTTTTTTTGCGACTTCAATTAGTTTATCAGCATTTGTTGAAGCATCCGCAGTTTCACATTCCACAAAAAAAACATCTTTCATGTTTCGTTTTTCATGATTGTAATTGTACGCTTTATCGTAATATGTCAAGGTGATGTCAACTACTTCATGCAGATTTCCTTTTTCAAGTTCTTCGAGTGCGTGTTTCACATGCTGCCCTCCGAGTCGTTGCTGAATTTTAAGAACGCAATTTTTTAATTCTTCTTTTGAGAACTTTCCGTAATCATTCACTAATCGCTCAATCCGTAATTTCTTTGGAATGTTAACCCGAAGAATGGGCGACTGTTTCATTTTCTCCCATAGCGCTTGCGGGAGCTGAACTCTGCCTGTGTTTCTTGATTCATCTTCCAGCCAAACTTTTCCAAAGTTTAAAACTTTGGAAAAGTTATACGCAAGATTATTCTCAAACTGTTCTTGTGTTGGCTGCGGTTTTTCTCCCAGGGAACCAAATGCGGAACCTTTGTGGTGGGCGAGATTTTCCAGATCAATGATTTGTTCTCCTCGTTCTTTTATTTTTTGCAGTATTTCTGTTTTGCCGCTTCCGGTTTCTCCTCCAATGATTATGATATTCGGGCTATTGTTAAAACTTTCGAGGACAAAATTTCTATATGCTTTGTATCCTCTTATAAGTGTGTGTGTGTTGTAGCCATGCTGATTCAGCAACTCAGCAAATTTTGCGCTGCGCATTCCTCCTCTCCAGCAATGAATTAAAATGGTTGATGGTTTGACAACTGCCTGCACTTGATCTATGAAGGACTTTATCTTTGGATTTGCCAGTTCATATCCTATTTGTATTGCTGCCTCTTGGCTGATTTGTTTGTACGCTGTACCGACCTTTGCACGTTCTTCATTATCAAACAAAGGAATATTATGCGCACGGGGAATGTGTCCATGCGAAAATTCAGCCGGGGAGCGCACGTCAATGACAGGAAATCGCTGTGCGAGTTTTATAAACTCTTGTATGTTGACGGGAATATTCACTGATAAAAAATCTGTCCCACGAATTTATCTATTTTTAGGTACTGAAAATTTTCTGATGATAAAATTGTTTCCTGACAAAATATTCCGATTACAGATCATCACTGTAATATTTTTTTCAATTGTTTACTCTCTTCTGTCTTTAGTCAATCATTACAATTTTAGAACCTATGCGTATGATCTTGGTTTGATGAACAATGCACTACGGGATTATGCACACTTCCGTTTCAACAATTGCACACTGATTCAGCCTGAATTGAAAAATTATTTAAGTGTGCATTTTGAAATATTCATCATGCTGCTTTCACCTTTCTGTTACATTTTCGGAACATACACACTCCTTGTTTTTCAGATAATCGCGGTTTTATTTGGAGGATTCGGGATTTATAAATACATAAGAGAAATTTCGTCTAACGAAAAAATTTCCTTTCTGGCACAATTGCATTTTTATTTTTTCTACGGAATTTTTTCTGCTCTAAGTTTTGATTTTCACAATAATGTACTTGGCGCGATGTTCGTTCCCTGGTTTTTTTATTTCTTCCACTTGAAAAAATGGAAATGGGCAGCATTATTTTTTATTTTTCAGATTTCAACAAAAGAAAATATGCCTCTCTGGATGGTTTTTGTTTGTGCAGGAATTTCACTTTTATATTGGAAAGACAAGACACAAAGACTTGTGTCCATTTTCTATTGCCTGTCATCGATTATTTATTTTGTTTTCGTTGTGAAGTTTGTGATGCCTGCCCTTGCAAATCAACAAGAATCTTATGGACAGATTCGAGATAGCTATACCGCTGTCGGTTCAAGTTTAAGCGAAATCATTACAACTTTTTTTACAAAACCGATTTACATTGTAAAATTGCTTTTTCTGAATCATGCTGGAAATCCGTTTGGAGATTACTGCAAAATGGAAACATACCTTTTCTGTTTACTCTCAGGAGGAATATTGTTTTTTATTCGTCCGCAATTTTTTATCATGCTCGTCCCGATCTTTGCACAAAAGATGTTTCACAATGATTACCTGAAATGGGGAATTGGCGCACACTACTCCATTGAGTTTGCCCCTATATGTACTCTTGGTGCCTTTTATGTCATCACAAAACTGCAAAATGAAAAATGGAAAATATATACTGCTACTGTTATTACTTCTCTTGCTCTTGCCATGACCATACGGAGTTTTGATCAATCAATTACTTACTTTGATCGCGATAGTCACCGGATTTATAAAGAATGGCATTACAAAAGAAATTATGATGTCGCTGAAGCGCATCGAGCGTTGAAATTAATTCCCGATGAAGCAAAAGTAAGCGCCCAGTCACCCTTTGTTTCGCATCTTTCGTTTCGCGATTATATCTATCAGTTTCCATTCATCAACAATGCGGAATACGTTATTTTTTCCTACGCAGATTATACATATCCTCTTTCAAAAGAATCTTTCGAGGTACAGATCACAATGCTGATGAGTTCAGATAAATGGGAAAAAGTTTATGACAAGAACCAGATGGTGATATTAAAGAAAAAATCGGGGTTCGGAGTAGAGAGTTTCGAGAGATAATTACTTCATAAATAAAAGTTTCTTGTATATTTTTTTATTCCCAGATTGCAGTGATACAAGATAAAATCCAGATGTAAATTTTTCGGATGGGATTTCAATCCGAATCGGCTCCGATGATACGAAAGATACATTTTTTATTGTTTTCATGATTTCTCTACCATACAAATCGGAAACCTCAAATGAGAAATTCTTTTCACCAGAAAAAAAAACTTTCGTCTATTTTAAAAAATAAATTATCTGAAAACGGATTTGGATAAATGAGAGCGCTTACATTTTCTTCTGAAATTTCATTTACCGAAACATATATGATTGGGATGGGATTATAGGCTAAACCATTATTTATCTTTATAATAACAATGTTATCAGGACCCATACCAAAACTTTCTGTAAAACCTACAATTGCATAACCTGAATCTTTTGTTTGCACAATATCATATCCTTCTTCTTCATATACGCCTCCAAATGATGTGCCATTCAAGTACCATCCGCCTGTATTCCATTTTGCCCAACTTATATCCTTAGATCCTCCTCCGCTTCCGTTTGTCCATCCAACAGTTATATATTGACCATCCATTGTTTCTAGAATGCGGTTGACAGACTTTCCTCCTTTTGATGGGATATCAATACGTGACATTGTCGGCATACCGGAGGAATCGGTTTTCAAATAATATATTTTAGATATACCACTACTATCGGTTGAGCCGCCAAGTAAAAATCCACCATCCTTACAAAGAGCAACCGAATTGCAGAAATTATTAGCCGTATCTCCATACGTTTTTGTCCACGTAGTATCTCCGTTGGAATTTGTTTTAATAAGATAAAAATCCGAATTGCCAGCGCCAAAACTTCTTGTATAACCGGCAAGAATATATCCGCTGTCCAAAGTCTGATGAACTTCATAAGCTGCTTCTTTATCTGCTCCTCCAAATGTTCTTGTCCAGAGAGTATCACCAGTTGAGTTCGTTTTTACAAGATATGCCTGACTGTTATTCCCATAACTGAAAGTTTCACCTGTAAGAATAAATCCTCCATCATTTGTCTGTTCTGCCCAATAGGAAAAATCCCAGTCGCTCCCGCCAAAAGTTTTTTGCCATTGAAGATTTCCCGACAAATCTGTTTTTGCAAGATAAGCATCATAGCCGCCACTCCCGAAACTATTGGTATAGCCGCAAATCACAAAACCCGAATCATTTGTCTGTTTAACAGAAAAACAATTTTCAATATTACTTCCGCCAAAAGTATTCTGCCATTGGAATTTCCCTGCACTGTCAATTTTCAAAAGAAAAAAATCTGTATTGTCCATCCCATAACTACTACTGGGTCCGCAAACAATATATCCTTTGTCAAAAGTTTGAGCGATGCCTCTACCATGATCGTAATTTACACCACCATAAATGGCAACCCATGTGCCAGATTGGGAAAATAAGGCAAAAGGAAAAAGGCAAAGCCAAAAAGCAATGTAGATTTTTTTATTACTTTCGAAAAACTTTGAGAGTAATTTCACAAACGAAATTATTTTCTCAAATATATGTAGAACTTTTGACTTGCAACTTTTATCTCTTGTAACTTATGATTCACAAAGAAGGACACCCCACCATTATCATCACGATTATATTCATTGCAATCTTAAATTCAATAATTTATTTTTCAGGTGGAAGCGAAATTCTGAAATGGGTCGGCTATTCGCTTTCAGGAATTTTGCTAATCATCATTTTGCAGTTTTTCAGAAACCCCTCGAGAAAAATTAGTATCAACAAAAACCATATTCTTGCTCCTGCCGATGGCAAGGTGGTGGTAATAGAAGAAGTTTTTGAAAGCGAATACTTTCACGACAAACGTTTGCAGGTTTCCATCTTCATGTCGCCTTTTAATGTACACGTAAATCGCTATCCTCTGAGCGGAACCATTTCATATTTCAAATACCATCCCGGAAAATATTTAGTGGCATGGCATCCAAAATCATCTACAGAAAATGAAAGGACTACAATTGTAGTTTCTCCTCTCTCCTTGGGGAGAGGGGTTGGGGGTGAGGTCTTATTCCGCCAGATTGCAGGTGCACTCGCACGCAGAATTGTTTTTTACGGTAAGGAAAATGAAAAAGTGAAACAAGGCGATCAATGTGGATTTATAAAATTTGGATCGCGAGTAGATGTTTTTCTTCCACTTGGCACAAAACTAAATGTAAAATTGAATGAAGTAGTGACAGGCGGAGAAAGCGTGATTGCGGCATCTTAGTTTCTTATTTTCATATCTTTATTCACAGTATTTATTTCGGCAACGAAACGAATCAAAATTAGGAACCGTGTTTCACCCTGGTAGTTGACTATCCAGTCCCTTCAAAATGTCGCACCTACAACCTGAATTCACACCCAAAGTCTTGTCCTTATTATTTTTCGTGGATTCAAAATACTTACTATCTTCGCGTCCCTTTTTCAAATCAACGAAAAACGAATCAATACAAACAGACGAATTACGAGTCTGAATAATTATGGAAACACGCAGCTACACAACAAAGGTCAGCTTTGCCAATGATACAAAATCATGGCTTATTGTTGACGCAGAAAATGAAGTTCTCGGACGCCTTGCATCTAAAGTTGCATATCTTCTCAGAGGAAAACACAAACCTACATTCACCCCTCATCTTGATATGGGTGATAATGTAATTGTGATAAACGCGGAGAAAGTCCGCCTGACGGGGAAAAAACTTACAGACAAGGTATATGTTCGCCATACCGGATATCCGGGCGGACAGCGCTATGGCACTCCGAAAGGACTTCTTCAAACCAAACCCGAGTTTGTTGTTGAGCGTGCAATTAAGAAAATGCTTCCTGCTACCCGACTTGGAGCAGCCATTTTTAAAAACCTTCACGTAATTGCTGGCAACAAGCACGAACATGAAGCACAACAACCCAAAGCAATAAACCTAAAAACTGTTTTAGAGAAAAAAGTAAAATAATCACAGACAAAAATATATCATGGAATTAATTCAAACAGTAGGAAGACGAAAAACATCGGTTGCCCGCGCTAATGTTAGAAAAGGTACAGGCAAGATCGTCATTAACAATAAAGAATCAAAAGCATATTTCCCTACCATCGTTTTGCACGCAAGAGTAGTTCAGCCGCTTGTAAAATTGGATTGTCTTACCAAGTACGACATCAGCATCAACGTGCATGGAGGAGGGATCACCGGACAATCCGAAGCCATCCGCCTTGCCATTGCAAGAGCTATGGTGAAAATCGATCCTGAAACCAAAAAATCATTACGCGCGGATGGTCTCATGACGCGCGATGCACGTAAAGTGGAACGTAAAAAACCAGGACAGAAAAAAGCTCGTAAACGCTTCCAGTTCACTAAACGTTAGAATTTATTTTGTATTAGAACTTTCAACCTGAAACTATAAACTTTAAACTAAAATAATGTCACGCGTAACCTTTGACGAACTTCTGAATGCAGGCGCTCACTACGGGCACCTCACCCGCAAATGGAATCCTGCAATGGCTCCATACATCTTTGGCGATAAGAACAGCATTCACATCATTGACCTGAACAAAACAACCGCTAAACTTGAAGATGCCGCAAACGCGCTCAAGAACATTGCGAAGTCAGGAAGAAAAATTTTATTTGTCTCTACCAAGAAACAAGTAAAACATGCTGTTTCTGAAAAAGCAAAGTCCATTAACATGCCTTATGTTACAGAACGCTGGCCTGGTGGTATGCTTACCAACTTTGTAACTATCCGCAGATCTATTCGCGAAATGGCAACTATTGACCGCATGCGTACCGATGGCACTATGGATTCAATGTCAAAAAAAGAACGTTTAATGATGAGTCGTCACCGCGAAAAACTTCAAACACTTTTCGGAAGCATTGCCGACCTCACTCGTTTGCCTGCTGCACTTTTTGTAGTGGATGTGAACATTGAACATATTGCAGTTGCTGAGGCGAAACGCCTTAACATCCCGACTTTTGCAATAGTTGATACTAATTCTGATCCTAACGTTGTTGATTTCCCGATTCCTGCAAATGACGATGCAGCCACTTCGGTTGAACTCATCGTTGGCGTTATCACTAAAGCGATTGAAGAAGGATTGAACGAAAGAAAAAATGAGCGCGATAAAGAAGGAACAAAGGATAAAGAAAAATCTGTTGATGAGGTTGTTAGCGAAGAAGAGCAGTTAGAGCGCGAACAAAATTATTCTAAGAAGATGGCGCTTCTGGCTGCTGAAGAAGCAATGGCCGCATCAGCGGCAAAAGAAGCAGCAAAAAAAGCTGCCGGAATGAAATCTCCTGTTAAACCGGTTACTAAATAATATTTCTATGACTGCCACAGCAACTATTTCAGCATCTGAGGTAAACCGCCTTCGTCAGGTTACAGGGGCGGGCATGATGGATTGTAAAAAATCCCTTGTAGAAGCAGGTGGAGATTTTGATAAAGCCATTGAGATTCTCCGTAAAAAAGGACAAAAAGTTGCAGCAAGCCGTGCCGAGCGCGATGCAAAAGAAGGAATCGTTCTTGCAAAAACCTCTGCTGACGGTAAAAAGGGAATATTAATTGCTGTGAACAGCGAAACAGATTTTGTTGCACGCAATGATGAGTTTGCAAAATTTGCAGAAACACTTGCCACTATAGCACTTGATAGTTTTCCTGCAAACGTTGACGCATTGAAAGCGCTTACCTATTCAGGCACACTTTCTATTAACGATAAACTCACTGAACTCATCGGAAAGATCGGAGAGAAATTGGAACTTTCACGTTATGAGACAATCACCACTGAAAAAGTAGTTGCTTATAATCACCCGGGAAACAAACTTGCTACCATCATTGGTTTTACAAAAAATGTTGGTGATGAAGCCGGCAGGAACATAGCGATGCAGGTTGCTGCAATGGCCCCTGTTTCTCTCGACAAAAGCGATGTTCCTCAGAATATTATAGACAGCGAACTTGAAGTTGGCCGTGAACTTGCACGCAAAGAAAATAAGCCGGAGAACATGATCGAAAAGATCGCTCAAGGGAAGCTCAATAAATTTTATGCTGAGTCCACTCTTCTTAACCAGGAGTATATCCGTGATGGAAAGAAAACTGTGAGCCAGTATCTTGCCGAAGTGGATAAAGATGCAAAGATCACAGACTTCAAGAGGATTGCATTAGGATAATTTAATAACACAAGAAATATTTTCAAATCCCATCTGAATCAGGTGGGATTTTTTTTCTTACTTTCGTAAGAATTCATGTGCTCTATGACAAGAAAAAAACTTTATCTCCTTTCTCTTCTCAGCGGAATTATTTTTGCTCTTTCCTGGCCTCCTAATGGATTTCCATTTCTGCTTTTCATTGCGTTTGTTCCGCTTCTTCAAATCGAACATGCTTTTTCATCAGGGCAGACTTCCGCAAAGCGCACACTTTTATTCGGACTTTCTTACCTGACATTTTTAATTTGGAACCTTGCCTCGTTATGGTGGATTTACAATGCCTCTTTCGGAGGAGCTATTATGGCCGTTCTCGGCAATGCCTTTATCATGTCTGCCGTGTTCTGGATTTTTCATCTCACAAAAAAACGACTGTTAACTTTAAACTTCAAACTTCAAACTCTAAACTTTGTCTTTATTATTTTCTGGCTCGCCTTTGAATTTTGCCATTATCGATGGGATCTCAACTGGCCATGGCTAACACTGGGAAATGCATTTGCAGGAAATCATACATGGATACAATGGTATGAATACACAGGCACTGGCGGAGGAAGCTTGTGGGTGCTCGTTGTGAACCTGATGATCTTTAATTTGATACAAGATAAAGAATTCACAGTTCAAATATCAAAAATCAAAGTTGCAGGCATTCTTAGTGTTATTCTTATTCCAATAATTATTTCCTTTTCTATTTATTATTCATACAACGAAAAGAAAAATCCCGTAAATGTTGTTGTTGTTCAGCCGAACATTGATCCGTACAATGAAAAATTCAGCGGGATGAGTTTTGAAGAACAGTTGGATAAGATGCTTACTCTCGCTAAGCAAAAAATTGATTCCTCCACCGAGTACCTTGTCTTTCCTGAAACTGCTCTCACAGAAGATATATGGGAAAATGATCTGGAACAAACTGCAAGCATAAAACAGCTACGTGAGTTTTTAAAACCATTTCCAAAACTAAAAATCATTACAGGCGCTTCCACTTATCGTCTTTATAAAGCAGGAGAAAAACTTTCTATTACTGCGCGCACATTCGGCAGACAGGAAGGTTATTACGATTCATACAACACCGCTTTACAAATTGACAACTCCGAAAAAATTCAAGTATATCACAAGTCAAAATTAGTTCTTGGTGTAGAACACATGCCGTATCCAACAGTATTGGGCTTCTTGGATAAGTTTGCAATAGATCTGGGAGGAACAACCGGAAGTCTGGGAACGCAGGAGGAACGAACAGTTTTCAAAGCCCCCCTCCAATTCCCCCCTTCTGGGGGAGGGTTAGGCGTGAAAGTCCTCCCTGAAGGACAAGCGGAGCTTGCGAGCGAAGCTAATTTAGGTGGGGCTTCAGTGGCTCCCGTCATCTGCTACGAATCCGTCTTCGGAGCATTTATAAGTGAATACATTCGCAATGGAGCCTCGCTTATTTTTATCATGACCAACGATGGCTGGTGGGGAGATACACCAGGATATAAACAACATCTTATTTATGGAAGATTGCGCGCCATTGAAACACGCAGAAGCATCGCACGATCAGGCAACACAGGGATTTCCTGTTTCATTAACGAACGAGGGGATATTCTTCAGTCCACGGAATGGTGGAAGAAGGATGTAATAAAAGCAACTATCAACAGTAATTCAGGAAGTACTTTTTATGTGTTGGCGGGAGATGTAATCGGCAGAGTTTGTTTTTATATTTCGGGAATAGTTCTGCTTTTTATTTTAATCAGTAAATATCTTTTGGGAAAATATAAATTGAGACAATAAGGTTTGTTTGAGCAGATCTGCTAATTTTTCCTTAATTGATAAAATGTTTTAATTCTTTAGCCCAAATCGCATACCCCTTTTTATTTAAATGAATACCATCGCCATCCAGATTCGAACGCAAAGAATTATCTTCTGAAAGTCTGTCATATAAATCAATGTAGGTGAGATGATGTCGCTTTGCAAGGACTTTAAGTTTTGCATTCACACTTGTTATTCTGTTGTTTACATCTTTGTTTGATGTAAAAAAACTTCCTTTAACAGATACCGGAAATATGCTTTGTATATAAATTTCAGCAAGTGGAGCTTCTTTTAAAATCCGAGAAATGATCTGATCATAATTTTTACATATCTCGTTTTCGGTCACTTTTTCAATTATGTCGTTTGTCCCGATCTCAATAAATATCTTTTGAGGTTCATTGAGAACGCTTTCTTTCAGCCTCAAAAGAACGCCTTCAGTAAAATCGCCCGTAATACCTCTGTTTACGATATCGGGAAAACCGTAGAGTTCCAAATCAAAATGTTCGGTATGGCTATTCCCGAGAAAAATTATACTCTTGCTTTTTGGAGGATTTCTTATAAACTCTTCCACTCGATTTCTGTAGTGCTCTGAATTAATAAAATTGTTTACCACCCATGCTGTTTTAATATGTGTATAAGTATAAAAACCAACAATGGAAAACGCCAGAACAATAAAAAAATAAACAGAAATGATTTTTAAATATTTCATCATCTGTTTTCAGGAAAGTTTATCCGTAAGCAGCCGCATCTCTATTGCGGGAGAGATCTTTTCGTAGAGAATATGATACACGGCATCGGTGATCGGCATTTCAACTTTATATTGCTTATTTATTTCATGCACGCATTTTACACCATAATATCCTTCCGCAATCATGTTCATTTCCATTTGGGCTGATTTAACCGAATATCCTTTTCCGACCATACCACCAAAAGTGCGGTTGCGGCTGAACTGGGAATAAGCTGTAACCAACAGATCACCGAGGTAAGCAGAATCTTTTATATCGCGTGTGATGGGATGCACTACATCTACAAAGCGTTTTATTTCCTGAATTCCGTTTGAAATAAGCACCGAAAGAAAATTATCTCCGTAACCGAGCCCGTGGCAGATACCTGCTGCAATAGCCAGCACATTTTTGAGCACAGAAGAATATTCCGTGCCATAAATATCATCGCTTGTGGATGTTTTGATATAGCGGCAAGCTAATTTAGATGCGACAAAATTCGCGCTGTCAGCATTTTGCGATGCGATGGTGAGATAAGAAAGTTTTTCCATCGCCACTTCTTCTGCATGGCAGGGTCCGGTGATGACACCCACATTCTCAATCGGAACTTCGTAAACCTGATTGAAAAACTCTGCAATGATGAGATTGTGTTCGGGCACAATACCTTTGATGGCTGAAAATATCTTTTTATTTTTCAGCTCTTCTTTGGTGATTCCAATAAGCGATTCTTTCAAAAATGCAGAAGGAATTGCCATAATAAGCACATCAGATGTTGAAATAATTTCTTTCAGATCAGAACTTACGTTTATTTTTTTCAGTTCAAATTCGACCGATGAAATGTAATTGGGATTGTGATGATACTTACGGATATAGTCCGCAGTTTCTTTGCTGCGCACCCACCAGTTTACGCTTTCCATATTATTGCAAAGCATTTTTACAAGGGCGGTAGCCCAGCTTCCTCCTCCGATGACTGCGATGTTTTTCATATTCATTTTTTTTATTTAAAACACCATATATTCCTGCGGATCAATCGCATTTCCATTGTACCAAAGTTCAAAATGCAGATGAGGTCCGGTGGTTTGTTCGCCTGAATTTCCAATAACAGCAATCGCTTCGCCCGCTTTTACATACTGTCCGGCTTTTTTCAGAAGAACAGAGCAATGTTTGTATGCCGAGACCAGATTATTGGAATGCTGTATCTCTATCGTATAACCCGTTTCAGAAGTCCAGCCCGCAAACAACACCGTGCCGTCCAATGTAGCTTTGATGGGTTCATTTTCTTTTGCCACGATATCCGCCCCATAATGTTCCTGCGAGGCATTGAACGAAGCGGTTACCATTCCTTTCACAGGCGTAAAAAAGAAAAAGCTGCTGATGCTCTCTTTTCCTGTTTTCCTTTCTGAGAACGCCAGCGAATACTTATCCTGAGATTCCACCTGCGTGCGGAAAATAGAATCTTCTTTGGATGGATTTATATCCACATTTTTAGGAATGGAAACTGTTTTGGACTTTTCACTTTTAGAAAGTGAATCTGCTTTAACATTTCCGCTGATGATGTTCTTAATATTATCCATTGCAGTAGAGTGGAGTGAAAGTTCGTACTGAAGCGAATCGAGTTTCAGGGTAAGATTGACGAGTTCTTTGCGGGTGTTCAATTCAGAGCCGTAACCGGGAATGTATTCGCGCAACGGAGTAAATGCAACCAGACTTACCGTGAGTACTATCAAAATGATGGAAAGTAATCCTATAACTACAAAAATATTCAGAGGAGTAAGTTTTAAGGAAAACTTTTCTTCAAAGGTGTCGTAATTCATCACAACAAGACGATACCTGTTGCGGATCTTAGTCCAAAAAGTTGATTTTTTATTTTCTTCAGCCATGACCACACAAAGATAATAAACATCCTCCCCCAACCCACTCCCGAGGCAGGTTTTACGCATTAAATTAACAGTCTATAGTTCATTGAAATATGCAGGATGTGTTTGTGTGTGGTTAATAGTTTTGTTGATTGGCAGAAAAATGCAAATCAACAACTACTTTAAAAGCATTGAAGATCCACGTATTG
>JACRAL010000081.1 GCA_016213435.1 Bacteroidota bacterium | reverse complement strand
TGCACTCACAAATAAAATTGCAATCAATCTGTTAAACCAAGAAATAGAATCCAAACTCTCAATGACCCATAAAAAACTAAGAGCCAACTACGATACTGCATACTTGAAAACACTATTAAATTATAATGCGTAAAACCTGCTGCTTGGATATCTTGTTATGAAGATGAAACTTCAGTATAAAAAACTTTCAAGAAAATATCTGGCATATTATATTTCAGAATATGTGTACAAAAAAAATAATTCCGGCAGAAGGGACATGTTCGGTTATTTTATGGAGAATGCATTTGTATAACTGCAAGGTTCTTCTTCTGCGTCTAAGCAGTTGTATGTCCCGGTAAATAACCAATTAAGGAATGGGAAGGCAAGCCTGCATTCCGGTATCAAGTATCGTTAGTCGACATTTTTTTACTAAATATTTTAGAATGAAGTAGTTTAAGATTAAGCAGCACTCGCTTCTATCCGATTTAGCAATGTTTAGGAGCTTAACGCGTTTATATCGTCTGTGCCCTACGTTAATGAAGGAAGACATCAGCTCGATTCTGTATTTGTTGTCAGGTAAAAGTGAACCTGCAATATAAACATCAAAGCATTTGACACCTTGTTCTTGCTCTGAGAGCGAGATGAAAGAATTGCTGAAACGGAAGCACCTGAGCCCATAGAACTCATAAACCGGAGTACGGGTTTTGATTTGCAGAATACTATCTGCAAAGTTTATTTTACCTCTGGCATCAGTCATCGTGTCTGAAAATTATCATTTTCTCCTTTGAATATTTTCCTGTCCCCAAAAGCCAGACGTGAATATCAGGATCCATCTCTATGTAGACGAATGCCTCCTGCCCGAATTCAGAAGCGATCTCACGTGCTTTTTTTTCGGATACATCTTTCAGAAAGAAAGCCGGAGTTTTGTTTTTGCCATCTGCTTCGAAGCGTTTTGCATCAATGCTTTCCCTTTCAGCCGGGAAATATTCAATTCCGTTTTTTACATCTTAATGAGCTATACCCCTTTTGAAAACTTCATAAGTCCTGAAAATTCCGTACCTAATTCCGTACCTAAACGCGAAAAAAGCCAAGATTTTGCTTGGCTTTTCTATTAGTGCTCGGGACGGGAATCGAACCCGTACGAGCGTTTAGGCTCACAGGATTTTCTTACCACTACGGCTTTAACCGTACCTAACTTTTTGTTAGGTTTTGTGGTCTGGACTTTACCTTAACCATTCCTTTTCAGGATTAGGTTTCCTCCGTCAAGTCTCTACACCTTCCCCTTAAAATCAAGGGGCTTGGCTCGGTATTACCATTTTAAAGGATCCACCGACTTTGAAGAATTCTACTCTCTGAGTTTCCTCAGAGGCACTCAAATTTCACATTTAAGTCCTGCGTGTATACCAGTTCCACCACCCGAGCATAACACTAATATTTTTCAATTCAAAGAACAAATGTACGACCAAATCTTATAGTTGGACACGCATGCTTTTAAGTCCTGCGTGTATACCAGTTCCACCACCCGAGCAGAAGAGCGTATGAAAATAGAACGGCAAAAATAATCTAAAATAGTTTCGCAGGAAGGATTATTTCGTCAGAATGAGTTTCTGGGCTTGTGTGTTCCCTTTCCCATCTGTTATGAGAAGGAAGTAAATGCCATTTGGATCATCTAAGTTTATAGTCTCTTGTTGACGGTTTACAGTTTGCCGGAACACAATTTCTCCCATCATATTATAGATGTCTAAATTATAGTTGTTACCAATTGTAAACTGTGGACAGTGAACAGTAAACTGTCCATTGGTTGGATTTGGAAAAACATTGAATTGAGGCAAAACAACTTCGTTGTTAGCTACTGCAGCAATTGCAGCTGTGTTTCGGAATACAGGTCGTATCATCCATGAACCAGGGACTACTGAAGGTGTCCATCCGCTTCCCACATTGTAAAACATTTTATTGTTTGAGTTTATGTTTTTGTCAAACCCAACATTTAGTGTTTCCGCAGTAAACTGCTGCCATCCCACATAAAAAGTTCCGCTCAGAGTTTTTGGTGAAGTGAGCATGTAGGTATGAAAATCATTTGTGAGGTTTCCCCAATCGGAATGAGCGGTATAGTTAAACTCAGGAGTTACTGAACTATCCTGATAAATCATGTTTCCCGGCACTCCTCCTGCGTCACTCCATAAGGTAATTCTGAATCTCTGGGTGGTAACATTGCTTGCCATCCAGTTAAATAACATCTGCACAGCAACCAGTGTATCTGTACTGTTCAGTGTGAATTTATAAGCAATCTTTCCTCCCAACACATTTAGTCCGTATCCTCCTTCAACGGTGCCGTCATCGTATGCATAGTAGTCGTAAAATTTCTGACGGTAACGGAGGGTGTCGTTCCATCGGTCTTTGTCGGGAGTAGTGTTTATTACACATTCAAGCAGGAAAGAAGTATCCTGTGTTAATGTGGGAAAAGTATATCCTGCTGGTGTGGAAGAAATAGGTGGATTTGGAAACAGAGGAGATAGAGGACAACAATATTTACTTTTTATAAATGGATAAACATTCTCATTCCCTCCATAGTAAGAAGATTCTATTCCACCGGCAGAGTTAAAAATAGTATCTACAAAAGAGATGTTCCTTACCGCAGTGTCATTATTTCGAATAAAAAAACTAAGATTTGTTTTCATTTCTGATGGCTGGTATTGTTCCCATGGCATGGCAGTATAATTTTTCAGTAGTGATGAAGGGTTATAGACAAATGCCACATCATCAAAAATCGTATCGCCTGCGCTTCTGTTTTTGTCAAGGAACACATAATCAATATGCCAGTGGTCAACATTGCCTGAAATGGTTGCCCAGTTTCTAAAGCGAAATTGAAAACCATTTTTTAAAAAGGATGTATTCTTAATTGGAACCATTACCAGATGAAAAACTGTATCGGTAACGATTGTAGTATATCCTGTTTTATACCAAACGGTTGTCCATGCTATTAAATCATTGGTGATGGAAGGATCTTTAAATTGCAGTAACAGCGAATCACTTATGTTGGGAAAATTTCCTCTTCCTTGTGCCTGCCAGAAAAAACTAAAGTAAACAGAATCGCTTGGAAGAAAGTTCAAATGAATGGGCTTGGAGGTAAGTGAATCGGCAGGCAAAGAGGAATTTGCACCCGAATGAATATTATATGGCTGTCCCGATGGACCCACACCATCTAACGTTGCAACGCCAAGAGTGGGAGGTGCGATGGGATAAGAACGGTTAATAAAAGCGTCTTTATCAAGCCAAAGAGCATTGTCGGGGTAAACTCCTTCTTTCGAGAAATCATCAAGGAAAGGAAGATTAAGTGTGTCGAACGTTGCAGAAAGAAGATAAGGGTTCTTAGATATAATATGTTCATTGTATTTGCGTGCAAGAATTGGGTTTGAGGTCAGGACTGTAACAACTTCCTGTGCGAAACAAAAGGTAAAAGACGAAAGACAAAAGGCAAAAGAGAAAACCCTTCTTGAGATTTGAGTCCCGAAAGCTTTCGGGAGGTGACGGACAATTTGTTTACTTCTCATCGGTTGCATCACTTGTTGGGGGAATCGCTTTTGTTTTAATGCTTAGGTATAGATCAATGGCATTTCCCGGATTGATCATATCTGAAGAGCAGTCCGGAATTTGTTTGTACACTTTTGCATTTTCCTTATCAGCAGATGTTTTGCAGTCATTGCAGATAACAGCACCTTGACTTAATCCGTTCTCCGCAATTTTATCAAGTGCATCTTTATGAGGGAGCCCGATCATGCAGGGAATATTTATTTTTTCATCACCTTCGCCTTTGCCAATTACCACATCAATTATGCTTCCTTTAGGGATCATCGTTCCTGCTTCCACCTTTTTTCCTTTTATTATTTGAGCCAGCACGCAATTCACGCAAGGGTCAGCACGGTATTCTCTTTTCCCTGCTTTCAGCCCGTAGGATTCAATCAGTGCAAGCGCCTGACGCATGGAAGCATCCACAAGGTTCGGCATTTTTACAAGCGGAGGCATCTTGGCACTAACGGTAAGGTAGATGATCCTCTTCTGCTTGACAGAAGAATTTTTTTCAGGATCTTGCTTGATCACCACTCCGGCAGCCACTTTTGAATCAAATACAGAATCAACGACTTCAAATCTTAATTGTTTGTCGGCAATGAATTTGCCAATATCTTCCGTTTTGATATTGGAGAAATCCGGTACGGTAATAGCAATCCCGTGATGCGTGAAAATGTTAAGCGATTTAAAAGAAACCCATAGGATAACAAACCCTGCAACGAGCGAAATAATAAAATGAATGCGGAAGCGCGTGCTTTTTATAAATAGAAAAATGTTTCTCATGACGGTTTTTCCCACCCCGATTGCTATCGGGGTTATCGGGATAGAAATTAACAATGATGTATTAACAAAAGTATGAATTATCTTTCTTGAACAGTTTTTATCTGCATACATTTACCACGTTAACTCATTTTATAATAAAATATTTTATGAAGAAAAATATTGCGGTTGTTACAGGAGGGTATTCCGGAGAAGCGGTTATTTCACTGAAAAGTGCAGAAGTGGTGATGAAACATCTGGATGCAGAAAAATATAACTGCTATAAGGTTATTTTATCAAAAGACAAATGGGTTCTTGCTCAGGAGGGCAAAGAATATTCTATAGATAAAAATGATTTTTCTGCTATGGTATCTGGCAACAAAATACACTTTCATTGTGTTTTCATGGCATTACACGGAACTCCGGGTGAAGACGGAAAGCTTCAGGGATACTTTGATATGATCGGTATGCCTTATACTTCCTGCGGGGTGGTTCAGTCTGCGATTACGTTTAATAAGGCATTTACCGTTGCTGTTCTCAGTAGATATGGGGTGAATACGGCTCAATCCATGGTGGTGAATAAAAAAGATAAGATCACTGTTGAAGAAATTCTGGCTAAAGTTTCGCTTCCTTGTTTTGTGAAGCCGAACGAAGGCGGTTCAAGTCTTGGAGCATCCAAGGTGAAGCAAAAAGAAGAACTGTTGTCGGCTGTGGAGAAGGCATTGAAGGTAGGGGAGGAGGCAATTGTGGAAGAATTTATTGAAGGAACGGAACTTACTTGCGGAGTAATACGATACAAAGGGAAAGTAAAAGCGCTTGCTATTTCAGAAGTGGTTTGCTCAAAAGAAGTTTTTGATTTTGAAGCCAAGTACATTGATAAGTCAACCGAAGAAATCACTCCTGCAAGGATTCCGATTACAACAGAAACCGAATGTAAAAACCTGAGCGAATACATTTATACCGTTCTTGGATGCAGGGGAATGATCCGTATAGATTATATTCTGAAGAAAAATACACTTTATCTTTTAGAGGTGAACAGCATTCCCGGGCTCACCGAAAGAAGTTTTGTTCCTCAGCAGGCGGAATATGCCGGTATTTCCAAGAAAGAGCTTTTTGGTAATGCGATTGAGGAGGTGCTTCAGTAAAGTCCCGCTTTGGCGAATGGGTAATTGTTTGTCTGCCTGCGGCATCCTGATGCACATCGGGACGCTATCCTAAAAACAGAGGCGTGCTAGCTGGGGTGCATATAAATTAACAAGCTCCGAGAATACCGCTTTATTGTAACTTTAAATACCGTTAGTAGTATGTCCCTATGAATATCGCAGTGAAGCAGCAGGTAAAGTTTAACGATCTTGGTCTTATTGATTATAAGGAGTGCTGGGATTATCAGGAGAAATTGTTTCAGGAAACCATCGCTCTGAAAATTGAAAGCCGAGCGTCTAACATCCAACATCTAACATCTAACCATCTTATCTTCTGCGAGCATCCTCACGTTTATACACTCGGAAAAAGCGGTGATGAAAAAAATCTTTTACTGAACGAAGATCAACTCAAAATAAAAAGCGCCACTTACTATAAGATAAACCGCGGAGGCGATATCACCTATCATGGTCCGGGGCAGATTGTGGGATATCCTATTCTTGATCTCGATAATTTCTTTACCGACATTCATAAGTACCTGCGCTTTCTGGAAGAAGTCATCATTCTAACGTTGAAGGATTATGGAATTGAATCAGGAAGGATAGAAGGACTTACAGGTGTGTGGCTGGATTGGGAAAACCCAGTGCAAGCAAGAAAGATATGTGCCATGGGTGTGCGCACTTCGCGCTGGGTAACCATGCATGGTTTTGCTTTCAATGTAAATTCTGATTTGAGTTATTTTAAAAACATTATTCCCTGCGGAATTCAGGATAAAGCGGTTACGTCCATGAATAAAGAACTCGGCAGGGAGCTGGACATGGAAGAAGTGAAGCAGAAAGTGAAAAAATATTTTGCAGAAGTGTTTGAATGTGAGATCGTATAGTGGATGTTTATTAGTGAATTCGTAAAATTGCCGACACTCTTTAACGCTCAAATAGTTACAAGGGTTATTAGGTTGGATGAGTAACAAACTGGTAACAATTACCGCGTAATCATACCTGTTTGTTACTAAAGAAACTTTTCAGTTTTTCTTTTGA
>JACRAL010000073.1 GCA_016213435.1 Bacteroidota bacterium | reverse complement strand
GTACTTTATAGGACAAACCAAATGATACAACAATAAATTTTTATTGTGTCGCTTATATATATGCTCACTCACACAACAAAGATACTAAACACTAACAGCCACCCCGCAGCAGAGCTGCGAGGAATTCATTCGATTAAAATGTATGTAATCCACTTTTTGCTGAATCATTTTATTCGTAAAAAGATAAAACGGATGATTATCGTGTTTCCAGAACTGCCGCTCTTGCTTTTGCGGACTTATTTTAGCGTAATATTCAAACTGATGTATCAGCCATTCCTTACGGCTTTCCTGCCGGTTGTTTTCAATTGCATCCATCACTTTTTTTGCTGTAAATGATTTGAAATCTCTCAGCACATCCGACAAACTTCCGTTCTCGGAATAGGTAATGAAATGAACATGGCTGGGCATGATGCAGTAAAAAAATAGTTTTAGCCCTTTGTTCTTCTGGCAGAATGAAATGCTGTCAACCAAAATATCCTGATATTCTCTTCTTGTAAAAATATCCATCCATCCAACTACACTGAAGCTTACAAAGTACAAGCCATCGCTGTGTGTTTTATAGGACTCCGACATGGTTGTAAAAGTAAATAAGTTTTTTACTTTTGTGTTATGGAGGATGTTGGAAATGTTCCAAAGGAATGGAAGATCGTAAGCATAGCTTACAGGCTATTACCCACGAAGTACAACTTCGCGGGTACAACAACAAATACCTTAGTGCGTACGGGGTTTATGATTTAGGTATTCAATGGTTTGAACCAGAAGCAAAAAATTATATGAAAGCTTTGTATACTAATCCAAATATTGGAACGATGGATGGTATGAAACATTTTAGGTGGGACGATATTGCGAATTATGCGGATAATCACAAAAGTTTAATAGGTTATGCTTGGAATGGTGCATTTAATGATTGGAAAGCTCACAAAGAAGGTGCAGAGGGAAATTATTTAGTTACCGTTGACGGAAAAGCTTATTGGGGTGATGCTATTGGTCAAATTCCTTTTGCAATAAATCAAATGCGGTCAAATCTGCAAGATGGACAAAGTATGGGTGCCGCAATAAAAAATACAATTGAAAGTGGTAAAAATTGGGGTGGTGGTTTGTTTGGTTCAGCAGACAATAGTAAGTCATACGACAACTTTATGATAATGCGAGGGGCTTTATTTGCTGCTCAAAGATTTACTGTTTTAAAGATTCCAACAACACATTATATAGAGCATGGAATGAAGATTGAATCCTTCAATATTCATCTGAACATAAAACCTGCAAACAGTAGTTTTATGGGAAGTCCCATTGATAAAAAGACGGCTACTAAATATGGGTACTAATAAAATAAATAAAAGCACCCTTTACAAATGGGTGCTGTGGGTTTTTATAGGGTGGGGTTGTTCCGAAACTATTTATCAGTTTTATATACGTTCTGAATGGATGAAAAATGGAGAATATCAATGGGAATATTATGTTGTTAAACGAAACAACCAAAGGCTATTAACTATTCAAAAATACTTTAAAAACTATTCGAGCAAGTATTTTAATATCTCCTATAGACCTAATGAAGGTTCTTTGGATAGCTTGCCAGATGATGTAAAGAATTGTATTTTAGATTTTAAAGAAGATTTATTGAGCGGAATAGATTTTTTTAAAAATAGACAGCACTTTTCCCTGCATTATGAAAAAATTGACTCGACTAGCTATGAGATTGTAATTGATGCTGGAACAACATTTAAGGCAAGTTACAATGGTTATGATTTCGAAGCAACTATGACAAATAGTGCTTCATCTACTAAAGGATGTGCACTCGTTATTAGTCCAGATATTTATGTGTGTAGAGAATATTTAAAGCAGAGAGAGTATATTCGTCCTACTCCTTTCATTCTTCGCTATAATTGTAATAGTTATGATTTATTGATTTTAAAATTATTTCGATAATAAAAACCCCTCACGCTCCACATCGCCCCAGAACCTCCAGCAACTTGTAACGATTGTAATAATGGGAAAAAGAAGAAAGGCTGTTACTTATCAGCAACATTCCCACGCAGTGCAACTGCGCGGGTACAACAGTGTCTTTACAGCTTAGCGGCTACGGGGGCACTACATAGTATTAATCAAAACACCGTCTTCATTATAGCTTTCTTCCTTTACCAGCTTTCCTTTTTTATCATAATATTTCCAATTCCCAATTTTTATGTTGCAGTGATACATACCTTCAGATTTTTTTACAGCATTATTATGATAGGATTTGTATTTCCCACTAAAACATTCTGTAGTCCAGATACCTTCTTCAATAAGTCTATGTTTTTTGTCATATATTTTACAGTATGGGTAGTTTACAAGTTTTTCTAATGCTTTCTCATTTAATTTCTCATTATCATTTGCAAAAGAATTAATTAAAAAAACAGTGTCATTCCTAAGAATAAGCAATCCTGAATTTATTTTGATAGAATTTACAGACTTAAATTTTTTAAAAATCACTATTAACGTATCATTTGAAGCATGAACATTAAAACCACATGACAAGCTAATTAGAAAAACAAAAAATACCCTTTTCATATTTTGTTTATTTAATAGATGGAAGGGGTATTTTTAAATGAAGACCCGTATATTTTGTGTAAGTAACACTCCAGTCAGTATTTCTATCATTAATAGTTCTTTCGTCAACTAAAGTATTAGTTCGTTGTGAAAACGAAGTTACTCTTAATTTTCCTGATGTACTGGGAGTAAATACTAATGTTCGAGTTAATGCAAGACCTGTTGAAGGGTTGGCATACGCAACACCCTTTCCTCCTCCTCCTGGGAGCAGTAGCATGCCCCCAAGCCAAGTGGGAGGTATGACTGTTGTTGAATTTGTAACATCTTTAACCGAAAGTTGATCTGGAATATTAAATGCATTCAATTTCACCTCTTCACCTGGCACTCTCCTTCTTAGTGTGGCTTGATCCGTTGATGTTGGAGAAGATTTTGGAAGATCTGATCCTTCGCTTAGAGTTACTTTTTCTCGCCCTCCAGTTTCCCAAATATTCCATTCCAATTGCCACCCATCCGCACCACCTGATCCAAATCCAGGAATACTATAAAAGACATTCATTATTTCAGTGCCATTAGCGCCTACTTCAGGAGGGCCAAAACCTTGCTTAGTTGCCGTAGCATCTCCAATCGTTGGTGCATCAGGCCTTCTTCCAATTTTATAGGTAAAATCTTTGTCTTCCTTCCATGCTTCAAGTCTTGTCCTGAACACTTCGTTATGGCGGGCTTCTCTCCGTGCTGCTCTTTTATCTTTTCTTGATTCATACTCTACCTCGTCTCCGAAAGGATCTGAGAACCAAATTGGGTTATTTAAAAAGCACGCATAATCACTAATAAATGCATTAGGTTTCGGGTCTTGATTCCATCTTCTACCCAATCTTGCATCGTACTCCCAATACTCAGCCGTGTAGTGACTTCCACTTGAACCATTTATCTCATCTACTTTTTCCTGCCCATTAAAGCCGTATCTGTACGAGTTTGAGGAGTAGTTTCTACCCGGCATTAGCATGCCGAAGGCATAATAACTGCTATCGCCTATGTATTCTGCTTTCACTTAGTTACAGCGTTTTCATTTTGTCAAATATATTACCATTTGGTCAATTTCGGTCAACTTTCCGTGAGTGTCTTTCAGGCAATTTCCAGTTGTTTTTCTTCCAGCTTTTGGTGCATCAGATCAATGGCGTTGTCCATATACGTTTGTGCATACGATACATATTTATAAAACTCCTTGCTCCCCGCAGTGTGCCCCGATACCTTGCGCACCAGTTGTTCGTCCATTCCCAAAGACAGCATGGTGGTGATGGCGGTTCTTCTGGCAGTGTGCATGCTTATCATATCGCAAAAGCGGTAATGTGCTTTTGTTTCGGGGTTCTTGTGTATCACCAGCGGTATTCCTCTTTTGGTTCCCGTGCGCACAAAAGGTTCTGTCCATCCGGCTTGTTCCATTACGTTTTTAATTTGTTTGTCCAATGTTGCTAGGTGAATAGGAGGGAGGAGCGTGCGGTATTTTTTGTAGCGCTCAATGATCTGCAGTGCATAGTCGGGCAGTTTTACACGGCTGAAGGTTTGTGTCTTTTTCGACAGGGTGGATAAATACACGCGGTCGTTAATGGTTTCAAGGTTGGTGCGCCTGAGCAAGGCAAGGTCGGAATGCCGGAGTGCTACCGTGCAGGCAAAAACAAAAATGTCTTTCACTTTTCTCAGCATGGGATTTAATGCTTGGTCAAACTCTTTGGAGTAGATAAGAAAGTTAAGGCGTTCGGCAGAGAGCACCACTATCTGTATGTCTTCATTGTAAGCATAAAAGTTTTTGTTGAAGCAGCTCACGTTGATACCTTGTTCATCGCTGAGGTATTTGAAGAATGCCCGGATGAGTTTTGCCGTACGTCCCACGTAATTGTCGTAATGCCCCAGATCATCGTATAAGTAATCGGTAAAGGATTTGTAAAACTTTTTCCAGTACTTGAGTTCTTTCTTGAATTCTTTTTTGTTCAGTCGGTTTGCCGGAACTATTCTCAGGCGGAATTGTTTTTCGGCAGCACGAAGGATAAAACAAGTATGATAATAGTCATACTTTCTTTTGCTATATAAAAATACTTTTATCCGCATAAAAAACGAATAAAAGTATGGCGTATAATTTCAAAAACCTAAACATTTCAAAGATCTCCGTTATCGGAGCCGGGCAAATTGGTCCGGATATCGCATTGCATTTTGCAAAATCACTTTCTCCATTTGGAGTGAGTGTAATTGTGGTGGACATTTCTCCTCAGGCGCTTGAGAAAGCAAAAGAAAAAGCACATAAAAAAATTGCAAAAGGTGTTGAAGGCGGTGCCTTCAAGCCGGATCAGGCGGAGAAAATAAAAAATGCATTAATTTTTTCTGCCGATTACGAGCAGGTTCGTAATTCTCAAATTGTGGTTGAAGCTGCAACCGAAGATGAAAATATTAAAGACAAAATATTCCGTCAGGTAGAATTTCTGACAGACGGTAGTTGTATTTATCTCTCCAATTCATCGCACATGCAGCCGGAAGTCATTTTCCGAAATATTAAAAATAAAACCCGCTGTCTGGTTGCGCATTATTTTTTTCCTGCAGAAATAAATCCGGTGGTGGAACTTGTTCCTGGAAAGGAAACCGATACTTCAATCTTAAATTTTCTTCTTTCATTTTATGAGGCAATCGGTAAAGTTCCAATCAAAGTAAAAAGTTCATATGGTTACGCGATCGATCCGATCTTCGAAGGAATCTGCCAGACTGCCATCATGTGTTTTGAAAAAGGATGGGGAACAGAAAAAGAAATTGATGCCGCTGCCATGAAGGCGTTGGGATTAGGTGTTGGTCCTTTTACCGCATTGAATCTTACTGGTGGAAATCCAATTACCGCTCATGGTTTGGATCAAATGGGAAAATTACTGATGCCTTGGTTTAAAACTCCAACCGTTCTTCATGATAAAACAAAGAAGAAGGAAAATTGGGTTATTGCTCAGCGCGGAGAAAAAGTGGAACTATTGCCTGAAAAAGAAGAGAAATTAGTGAAGGAATTTCGGGGAGCATTTTTTGCATTGGCTTCTCATATTCTCGATATTGGCATTGTTGACATCAACGATCTGAACATGGCTTGTGAATTGTCGCTGGTGATAAAAGCGCCTTTTGCGTTCATGAATAAATTGGGAATAAATGCTGCACATCAATTGGTAAAAGATTTCTGTGTTGCGCATTCGTCTTTCCCTTTTCCGAAAGTTCTTGATAAGGCAAAAGCAGAGGGTGGATGGAAACTCAAAGAAATTGTTGCTTCAAAACGAGAAGATGTTTTACTCATCACCATCCGCAGACCAAAAGTTCTGAACGCATTAAATCTTGAAGTACTTGGCCAGATCAAAAATGCAATGGAAGAAGTTAAGAATGATAATTCCATAAAATCAATTGTAATAACCGGATTTGGAGTGAAGGCCTTTGTTTCGGGCGCAGATATTAATATGCTTGCTTCACTAAAAACTTCGGAGGAAGGATATAATAATTCAAAAAACTTTCAGACTGTTGTAGATTATGTAGAGAATTATTCAAAGCCTGTTGTTTGTTCGATGAATGGATTTGCATTTGGCGGTGGAAATGAATTAGCCATGGCTTGCACTGCGCGCATCTGCAAAAAAGGTTTGCCGGTTTTAGTTTGCCAGCCCGAAGTGAATCTCGGATTTATTCCGGGAGCCGGAGGAACACAGCGTCTGCCTCGTATTGTAGGAGTGGAAAAAGCTGCTGAGATACTTCGTACTGCAAGAAATGTTTCCGCAAAAGAAGCTGCTGAAATTGGTTTAGTATATAAAGAAGCAGAAGGTGATTTGGTGGATGAAGCCATAAAACTTGCTAAACAAATTGCATCTGGTGAAGTGAAAGTGAAAACTGTTTCTAAAGAACCTATCAGTAAAAATGGAAATCCAAAACAAATCGAGATCGGTCATTTGAGCAAGAAGATCGATGAGATATTGGTGAAAGCAATTTACGAAGGTTCAAGAATGAGTTTAAAGGAAGGACTTGATCTTGAATCGCGCATGTTTGGCGAATGCCTGAACACGCAGGATATGAAAATTGGTTTGGAGAATTTCAAAACCAACGGACCAAAAGCCAAAGCAAATTTTATTCATAAATAACTTTTACCCTAAGCCATAAAAGAAAAAGACACACTCAGCGTAATAAAAAAGTCAGCACATTAATTTTAAAAACAATAAATTATGGCAACAGTAAAAGGTAGAATTGTGATAGACACTGAACGATGCAAAGGATGTCAGTTATGCGCACCGGCTTGCAAGGAAGGTACAATTGCAATGTCAAAAAATCTGAACAGCAAAGGATATCAATTTGCTACAAGTATCAACGATGACTGTACAGGCTGCATCAATTGCGCTCTCGTTTGTCCTGATGGTGCGATAACCGTGTATCGGGTAAAATTAAATTAAACATAAAAATTCAGAATATGAAAGAAATCAGATTAATGAAAGGTAACGAAGCAATTGCCGAAGGTGTTATTCGTGCCGGATGTGATGGTTATTTTGGATATCCAATCACACCGCAATCAGAAGTGTTGGAATATTTAATGGCCAACAAAACCAAAGAAAGAACCGGCATGATCGTGTTACAGGCTGAAAGCGAGATTGCTTCGATTCACATGGTGTATGGCGGTGCCGCCAGCGGAAAAAGAGTGATGACGTCTTCTTCCAGTCCGGGGATCAGTCTTATGCAGGAAGGAATTTCTTTCATGGCAGGAACAGAACTTCCGTGCTTGCTGTTAAATGTTGTACGCGGAGGACCTGGACTGGGAACCATTCAGCCATCGCAGTCAGATTATTTTCAGGCAGTAAAAGGAGGAGGTCATGGCGATTATAAAATGATCGTGCTGGCACCTGCCTCTGTTCAGGAAATGTATGATTTTGCAAAACTTGGTTTTGAACTTGCTTTCAAACATCGCATTCAGGTCATGGTGTTGTCAGATGGAGCGATCGGACAAATGATGGAGAAAGTGGAACTGGATGAACAGGTGCCTCGCTGGACAGATGAAGAAATTGTAAAACTTCATCCGTGGTCAACTACAGGAAAAACTCCTGATCGGGAAAGAAACATTATTACTTCTCTGGATCTGAATCCTGTGAAACAAGAAATTATAAATAGAAACTTGCAGAAGAAATTCAAGCACATTGAAGAGACAGAAGTTCGTTTCGAAAGGATCATGTGCGATGATGCAGAATATTTATTTGTTGCATACGGTTCCAGCGCACGTATTTGTCAGAAAGCCGTGTCGCTTGGCAGAGCTAAAGGAATTAAGGTTGGTTTGTTAAGACCAATTACTCTTTTCCCATATCCCTCGAAGGAATTGGAAAAACTGGCAAAGCAAGTAAAAGGAATGTTATCGGTTGAAATGAGTGCCGGACAAATGGTGGAAGATGTTCGCTTGTCAGTCAATGGTGCTGTTCCTGTTGAGCATTACGGAAGACTCGGAGGAATTATTCCTGCACCGGATGAAGTTCTAAATGTATTAGAAGAAAAATTTATTAAAGAAAATCTATTATGCAAGACACACTAACTGACGCACAGATCTGCCAGCCAGAAAACATGGTTTATTGCAGAACAGCCCTGATGACTCAGGCGCCACTTTCCTATTGCCCCGGTTGTGGCCACGGAACCGCGCACCGCTTGATCATGGAGGTGATCGAAGAAATGAAAATGCAAGCCAATACAATTGGAGTGGCTCCGGTGGGTTGTTCGGTGCTTGCCTATGATTTTTTGGACATAGATATGCAGCAAGCTGCTCATGGTCGTGCTCCTGCAGTTGCAACCGGAATTAAAAGATTGTATCCGGATAAATTTGTTTTTACTTATCAGGGTGATGGCGATCTCGCTGCCATCGGAACAGGAGAAACGATTCACGCCTGCAACAGAGGAGAAAACATTACCATATTTTTTGTTAACAACGGAATTTATGGGATGACCGGAGGACAAATGGCGCCAACAACTCTTCCTGGAATGAAAACTGCGACTTCGCCTTTTGGTCGTGATACAGAAACAATGGGACATCCGTTGAAGATCACGGAATTAATTGCAAATCTTCCGGGAACATATTTTGTTTCCCGTCAATCGGTTCACACACCTGCAAATGTTCGTAAAGCAAAAAAGGCAATTGAAAAAGCAATTCAATATCAAAAACTAAACAAAGGATTAAACTTTGTTGAAATTGTTTCCAATTGTAATTCAGGATGGAAAATGACACCGCTGGAATCAAATAAATGGATGGAAGAAAATATGTTTCCGTTCTACCCTCTGGGCGATATTAAAGTTCCTAAGTAAAAATATGAAGTAATCTAAAAACTAAAAATATGACTGAAGAAATTATCATAGCAGGATTTGGCGGACAAGGTGTGCTGTCGATGGGAAAGATCCTTGCCTACTCAGGTATGATGCAAAATAAGGAAGTAAGCTGGTTCCCTTCTTATGGCCCGGAAATGCGAGGAGGAACCGCGAATGTGACTGTGATCATCAGTGACGAGCGAATCAGTTCTCCAATCCTAAATTGGTTCGATACAGCGATCATCCTGAACCAACAATCAATGGATAAGTTTGAAAATTCAGTAAAGAAAGGCGGCATTTTAATTTATGATCCGAATGGAATCACTCGCCATCCGGTAAGAACGAATATCAACATTTACACGATCAATGCTGCCGATGAATCTGCGCGAATGGGTTCAGCAAAAGTTTTCAATATGATCATTCTTGGAGCATTTTTAAAACTGAAACCATTGATCGGTGCTGAGTACATGCGTAAAGGTCTTGAAAAATCTTTGCCGGCACGTCATCATGATATGATTCCCGAAAATGAAAAAGCAATTGATATTGGAAAATCTCTTGTTAAACAAACCTATACGTTAAACTGAAAAAAAATAAATTATGAGACCATCTGACACCGTAGGCAACACTCCTTTGCTGAAGATAAGCGACAAGCTGTACGCAAAATTTGAAGTATTCAATCCCAGCGGAAGTATTAAAGACCGTATTGCAACATATATTATTAATAATGCTGAGCAAAAAAAATTACTTAAAAAAGGTGATACAATAGTTGAAGCAACCAGTGGCAATACCGGAATCGCAATAGCGTTTATTGCAGCAGAAAGAGGATACAAAGTAAAGATTGTGATGCCAAAAAATATGAGCGAAGAAAGAAAACAAATGATACGATTGTTCGGAGGAGAAATTATTGACGTTGAAGATGGAGATTTTGATCGTGCCATTGCATTAAGAGATGAATTATCTGCAAAACACGGCTGGTTTAATACGAATCAGTTTTTTAATCCTTTGAATATTGAATGTCATGAAAAAACAACTGGAGTAGAAATTCTTAGGCAGACTGAAAATATCGGAAAGATTTCTGCCATGATTCTTGGAACAGGTACTGGCGGAACCATGATGGGCATACGAAAAACACTAATAAAGGAATATCCAAAAATGAAAGTAATAGCTTGCGAGCCGGCAGAATCACCGGTAATGAGCGGAGGAGAGCATGGAACACACGGTATTCAGGGAATTGGCGATGGAGGAAAATTCCTTGTTGACCTCAAAGTGCTGGATGAAATATTACTGATAACAACGGAAGAAGCAAAGGAAAGAGCAAAAAAATTAATAAAAGAAAAAGGAATTTTTGTAGGATTCAGTTCAGGAGCAAATGTTCTTGCTGCCGAAAGATGGATACAGAAAAATAACCCCGAAGGAATAGTCGTCACTGTTTTATCGGATAGGGCTGAACGATATTTAAGTCTTTTCTAACATGATTGTTCATACACATATCCTCAACATTATAAACCACAAAGATCTGAATTGCTGCGTGAGTCGATGCAGGGGTGGCAATCTGAACTAGATAAAAAAATCAATACTTAAAAGCAAACGATCTTGATATAGAAATGTATTTGTACCTTTGACGCATTGATGCGGGCGTGGTGGAATTGGTAGACATACCAGACTTAGGATCTGGCGCCTCACGGCATGGGGGTTCAAGTCCCTCCGCCCGTACTCGTTGTAGTACCCTTTAATACCAAAAGCTCACAATCACTGCGATTGTGGGCTTTTTTGCGTTTTGTACCCACCTTATCATCCCATCTGATTCCTTATTATCTCTCACTTATTCGGTAACCGACTATAAAAGTCAAAAACAGGTTACCGATTTGTTCACTATTACTATGACAACTATGTTGTGAAAGTGATTGGATAAAAGCAAAAGGCAACCTAATTTCGTAATTCAAAAATTAACTTCTTTAAAAATAAATTAAAATGAAACGACATACTTTCAATATTTTATTTTGGCTCTATAAATCCAAAAAAAATTCAGCAGGAGAATCTCCAATTTATTGCAGGATAACAGTAAATGGTATTCAGACGCAATTATCAACGCATAGGTATATAAAACCTTTGGACTGGAACAGCGCAAAGGGGATGGTCAAAGGTCGCTCTGATGAAGCGGTAGAGCATAATAAATATCTCGAAGCCCTTAAACAGAAAATTAGAAATAAAGAAACTGAGTTAATGAAATTGGGGAGGGATGTTACAGCTCGGAGCATCAAAAGCTCTCTTGACGGTAATACGGTGAATAAAAAGGGAATTGTGGAAGTTGCGGATTACCATCAAGCGATAATCGAAAGCAAACTTAACAAAGGGTACTCTCAAAGTTCAATCAGCAGTTATACCGCCACTGTGAAATACATAAAAGCATTTATTCGACATCACTACAAATGCGCTGACCTGTCTTTAAGTGAAATCGAATACAATTTTATTCTTGAATTTGAAAAATATGTAAAAGGGCATACCGATTGCAATCAAAACGGCACAATGAAGCATATCCAAAGATTGAAAAGAATTATACATTTTTCCATTGAAAATGAATGGTTGGACAGAAGCCCGTTTATGCGATACAAGGCAAAATATGAGCGCACAAACAGAGAGTTTCTTACTCTGGATGAACTTACCAAGATTGAGCAAAAGGATTTTTCCATCCCTCGTTTGCAATTAGTGAAGGATTTATTTGTGTTTGCGTGCTATACAGGAAAAGGATATAAAGATATGATGAACCTTAAACCGGAAAACATTTCAATCAGATTGTACGGTAAGAAATGGTTAGTGGGGGAGCGGTCAAAAACGAATGTTCAATCCGATGTTCCTCTTTTGCCTAAACCGCTTGAAATAATTGAACGCTACACTCCTTACCCTATTTACATTTGAAAGTAGTCCTTTTGAAAGAGAGTTCCTTACTGCTTTTGATAGTAGATTGGATTATGAAAAGACAGAACATAATCAAATAATAAACACAAATCAATTCAATGAATCAATTAAAATTCTTTTAAACGGTTTTATCACGTCAGTTCTTCACGACACAAAACCACCAGTAAGACAATTCAGTTTTATTAACCCCTCTTTGACAGATTTTCTAATTGGACATGTTTCGGATTCTTTGCCAGAAAGGAAAAGTATCATTTCAAGTTTAGTATTTTTTGAACAGCTAAACAGATTTAACCCTGAGAAATCTCTTATTCCATTAGAAAAAGAATTACAAATAATAATTCGTGATAGAATTTCCAAATCAAAAATAACAAGTCGCGAACTACACAGTAAATATTTTTCTGAAAATAAAAGACATGCAATAACATTAGAAGCGTTATGCAAATACTGCCATCAGGTAAATATTGACACGTTACTTTTAGAGCATTTTAAACAGATAGCTTTTACTGAAAGTTGGGATGCCATTTTGCAAAAATTAGAATATGTTTTATTGCATTTAGGAGATGCTCCGCAAACCTTTAATTACATCAAAGAGAACTTCATTAAAATAATTGAAAAAATAATGGACACTATTGTTGATTCTGATAATGCGAAACAGATTCCAATACTGTTTAGCAAGTACGAATATAGCTATGACGACTATACAGAATCTGATGAGGGATCTAAAAGACTAATAGGCGTAATTGAGATTGTTCTCCAAAGCAGTGAAGATGACTTAAAAAGTGAAAGACAAGATGAAATAAAAAATATTGATGAGGTTACAAATCTCTATGATGAAATCTATTCACTGGAAAGGGAGTTAAAGTATGAGCTATTTCCTAATACTTCGTTTGACTATAACTTTGGAGTTGAAATAGACAGAACATATTGGAAAGATAAAATTGAAGACAATATTGTAAAAGCAGCAAGGAATGATGCAATGAATGAGAAGTATGATGAAGACTACTACAAAGAAGCAAGATTTGAAAGTAATAGTGAAGAAAATGCAATAGATGATTTGTTTATCAAATCCGAATAAATACTATTGCTGACAAGCACATGAATAGAATACTTACATCAAATAATTGTACGGACGAAGAAGTAAGAACCGATAACAGATAACGCCCTGTCAACTGATAACCCTAACAATATTCTTACATTAGCGGAAAATCCATTATCCTTTAATTTCAAGCCATGCAAACCAATAAAGATTTAGCAAACTTCATCTGGAGCGTTGCCGACTTGTTAAGGGGCGACTATAAGCAATCCGAATACGGAAAGGTGATACTTCCCTTCACTGTTCTAAGACGGCTTGACTGCGTGCTTGCAAAGACGAAACAGAAGGTTCTGGATAAGCATCAAGCCATCAAAGTGATGCTGAAAGGTATCATCATTGTGGTAGCAGTATTGCTTCAGAATCGGAATTGGAGCAAGAAATAATCACATGAGTTTCCAATTTTAGACCGAATATTGTCTATTTCCTGCTCGCACAGGTTTTACGCATTAAATTAACAGTCTATAGTTCATTGAAATATGCAGGATGTGTTTGTGTGTGGTTAATAGTTTTGTTGATTGGCAGAAAAATGCAAATCAACAACTACTTTAAAAGCATTGAAGATCCACGTATTG
>JACRAL010000074.1 GCA_016213435.1 Bacteroidota bacterium | reverse complement strand
ATTGACCATACGCGCCATCGCAGTCCAGCCAATGCAATGGTAAATCTTTTTGCAGGGCTAAGCGCATATACGTATCTTGATAAATTACCCTCTGTGTTTGCTAAAAAACTAAAACTAAATTGAAACCGAATCCACGTTATTAAATTATAATGCGTAAAACCTGCCTTGGCGCTGCACGACAAAAATCCCTTCGACACCAACTTGTTGAAAATAAATAGATAAGGCCGTAAAATTGGCGGGATAAAGAACGATAGTTGCAGGTATAACCATAAACTATCGTTTCCATGAAAAAAATAGACAAAGAAAAGATGGCTATCCGGCTGAAAGAACTGCTGGAACAGTGGGAAAATAATCCCCAGAGAATGAAAAGCGGTTTCACTTACGAACAAACATTTGTAGAAATGATGCGCACTTTTGAGAAAGAAGTACTTCAAGCGAGCATAGGAGACACTCCAAAGGGGAAGAACGCAAAAAAAAAGTAATGACCAGTACCGGTCAGTTCCTTATTGAGGATGAGTGGTATGCGTGCTTTCATTACGTGTTACGTTTTACTTTTTTTTTGCCGGCAGTGGTTTTCCGCTTGCGCGAAGCTGCTTTCTTTTTGCTCGCAGCGGCTGCCTGCTTAAGCGGAGCAATTTCCATCAGCTTATTCATCTCCTTTTTCCATTTACGCCATGCGCGGATCTCCTCTTTGGTGGGAGGAGGAGAATATTCAATTCCGAGTGATATCATATTGCGATTTGTTATTTTCCCTTTCTTTAAAGGGTGCTTGTTGTTATTTGTATTTCCACTCCCTTTAGGGAAGGGGCTTCTTTTATTTATCTTATCACAAACTGTTTCTGTGTTTTTTCAAGGTTGCCGTTGGTTATCTGCAACAAATAACTTCCGCTGCTTAGGGTAGAAACATTTAAGGTATGATTGCTGATGCCTTTATCTATGCTTTTTGTTTCGTTGATTGTTATTTGTCCGAGTAAATTCACAACCTTTACTTGCAATGTCATTTTTTCTGTGCTCCCGATTTCATATTCAAACTTATCGTGAGCCGGATTCGGAAAGATGCTGATAATTTCAACCCCGTTTAAATTTACAGGCACTAATTGAGAATAAGTGTATGCTCCATTAAAGTCTGTTTGTTTCAGCCGGTAGTACGATGTGCCCTTATAAGGATCCGCATCTATTAATTGATAGGCAAGCGTAACATTGCTGTTTCCCCCCCCCTTTATCTTTCCTACAAAGGCATATTGACTATCATCTTTGGTTTTTTCAATGGTGAAATAATCGTTATTGCTTTCACTGGCTGTTTCCCATTGGCAAAGCACTTGTTTGTCCGCAGTAAGAACGGCAGTAAAAAAAAGTAGTTCAATAGGTAAGCTACAGTTTGTTTGTTCGATGTTGCTGTAAGAAAATCCGTCTGCTATTCCGCCCATATAAATATTATTGTTACCCGGTACACATACGCCTTGTATGATATTGATGTAAGAAAACCCGTCTGCATCTCCTCCCAGATAAATATTGTTGTTGCCGGGCACACATACTCCTTGTGCGAAGGTGTTGTAAGAGAATCCGTCTGCCGTTCCTCCTAGATAAATATTGTTGTTGCCGGGCACACATACTCCTTGTGTGAAGGTGTTATAAGAAAATCCGTCTGCTGTTCCTCCCAGATAAATATTATTGTTGCCGGGCACACATACTCCTTGTGTGAATATGCTGTATGCCAAACCACCTCCACTACCTCCTATAAATTGGGCATACAAAGCTCCTCCCCATCCCGATAGCCATCGGGACTCCCCAAAGGGGAGGGAAGATACTATAAGCAGAATAAAGATCGCTGTATGATTCTTTATATTCATTTGTTTGTTATGAGATATTATATCTACCGCAATAAACTTATATTTCCTGTTAGTTCAACGGGTGTTTCATTATTTAAGCTGGCAGTGAAATAATAAACAAATACCGCTGTATTCAACGGCTTCCCTTTGTAAATGCCATCCCATCCTTTTATCATAGCGATGGACAAATCGGTTGTTTCAAAAACCTTTTCACCCCAGCGATCATAGATGATAAAACTAAGTTCCTTGATACAATCACCATGTACTTTCAGAAGGTCGTTCTGACCATCTGCATTGGGAGAGAAAGCATTGGGAATATAAACTTCACACAACTCCTGAAGAAGAGTGAGTGTAATGCAAGCGCTATCGGAACAGCCGCTAATAGTATCTGTAATCGTAACACAATAATCAGTGGTTTGTAATGGTCCTGCTGTTGTATTAGCGCAAGTGCTGCAGCTTAACCCTGTAGAAGGAGACCATTGATAATATCCTGCTCCACCGGCAGTAAGTGTTGTACTGTCACCTGATGTAATTGCATAGGAACTTGCAGTGGCCGATACTGCCTGCGTGGGTGTTTGCATTACGCTCACAGGTTGTATGTACGAACATCCATTAGCATCTGTTACAGTGGCTGTATAATCTCCAATGGCAAGCCCGGTTGCTGTTGTGGTTGTTTGTCCGTTGTTCCAACTGTAAGTGTAGCCGGGTGTTCCTCCACCCGGTGTTATTGTTGCTGTTCCATTATTGTTTATGCAAGCGGCTTCGATGGATGTTACAGTGGCAGTTAAAGCCGTGAGTTGATTAATTATTACTGCAGCAGTATCGGTTTTGCTGTTTGAATCGGTAACCAATACAGAATAGGTGCCTGCACAAAGCCCTGTAGCAATTTTTGTTGCCTGCACCGGTATGGAATTCCAACTGTATGTGTAAGGCGCACTGCCTCCTGTTGCTGCTGCGCTTGCTGTTGCTGTGCATTGCCCGCTGCACATGTTTTGTGTGGTTACGGTAACAGTTGCCTGAACAGGTATACTGCCGCATACTTGTGTTATGTTGCTGTAAGAAAACCCATCCGCTGTTCCACCAGAATAAATATTATTGTTGCCGGGTACACATGATGCTTGTGAGATGTTGCTGTAAGAGAATCCGTCTGCCGTTCCTCCCATATAAATATTATTGTTGCCGGGAGTGCATATTCCTTGCGTTAACATACTATAAGATAAACCATCTGCATCTCCTCCTGTAAATTGGGCAAACGCCTCTGTTCCGCTCCAAAGGAGAGGGATGAAAAAGATGTACATGAGCCATATAAACAGTGTGCGTTTGGTCATTGGTTGTTAGTTCATTAGTCAGTAGTTAGTTGCATTTCATTCATAATTTCCTTGTTACGGCATTCTCACTCCTCTGCCTCCCGCTGCTTTGTTTCGAAATTCAATCGTTGTACTATTTCGCATACTCATTTGCACGTACGTAGTAACAGCATCATTCCAAGCCCCTCCTCTTGTTCCTGAAAGAGTGAAAGTGGGTGTATTTGCGGTATTGCAATATCCGGCAGCAGTTAATACTCCGTCTCCTGCCGCTGTAGTAAATGTATTAGAGGCGGCAATCGTGGATAACATTACAGTTTGCTCTGCCACATTTCCTCCCATGTCCATCACTCCGTAATAAGTGGCACCAGCCCCTGTTCTTCCGCTAATTGCAGTAGCTGCGAAACCCACCCTGAGCGGTCCGCTTGCTGCAGCTCCAAGATAAGCACACAATCCATCTGCTGTGGAAGTGGAAGTTTCGGTAGCTAAGCCACTGGTGCCACCGGTAAGCGCTGCTGAAGTGGCAGAATTGATAGTAACATTATCCCAAGGGTATCCAAGGGCAACAGGAATTACAGTACCTCTACACGCTTTTTCATATTCCATTTCGCTCATAGGTCTCAGGGCAGCCCAATCTAAATAGGCGATGAGGTCATTCCAATTCATCCAGTTGCAGGCAATATTCTGCCCATCGTCAGCTTGGTTAAATGTTCCTGAAGTAAAATCACAGCCATACACAGCAGGGGTGGTGTTAAATATACCGGGGGTTATTATCCTTATTCCGTTTCGGTTTTGTATGGCAGCGCCAACTGTCATCGCATACGTATTTGCCGGTGAAGTGGGTGCAACTGCTGTATGATTTACCTGTTGGTCATGAGTCAATGAGTTTAAGAAACCAACATATTGCTCTTGAGAAATTTCGTATTTCATACAATAGAAGGCATCATATCCCTCCGGGTAAGCAGCAGGGACAACATTGGGAATGGAGGCATTATCTATAGCTAAATTCATTAAACCATTAGTAGTAACCTGATAAGGAGTCGTAGGAGCATTATAAGTGCCCAATTTCCAAGTGGCAGCTCCATCTCCTACATAAAAACTGCCTGTTGGAACTCTCACCATTTCTATCCCGAATACCTGATAATTGTAGCCGGCATCGGTAACACTTGTCATATTAAGAGTAACTGTGGCGCTGGCAATATTTCCTGCAGCATCTGCAGTTCTTCGGATAAATACTCCTTTGTTAAGACCATCCCCCGCATTGTCAATTTGCAGCACTCCACCGGTAACACTGCTTCCTGTTACGTTAACGTGCGTCCAAAGCTGGGTGGAGCAATCTTGGTATTTTACAAAAACCCAAACAGCATCCCAAGTGCTAACACCACCGTTAAGTACTTTCCAACTGTTGTCCCATTGAATGGTAAATTGGATAGTTGTTGTAGAGGGTAGTGTGGGTGCACCTATTTGAAGGTTGTTGGCAGAACAGTTTAAAGTTCCAAGTTTAAAGTTTAAAGTTAGCAGCACAGCGGCTACAGCAATTGTTTTGAGAATTTGTTTCATTTTTTTTAGTTTATTGGTTAATTAGTCATTTGTTTATTGGTTGCCCCCACCCTAAAGGGAGCTATGATATTTGTATTTCCCCCCCTTTAGGGAAGGGGCTTCTTTTAATTCGTTGTTACCACCCATCCTCTGCTTCTTAATGCGATGAGTGCCGGAAATGCAGGATCGGGAACAGGCATGGTGCCTCCCGAAATATTAAGCTGTCCTCCGCTTGTTCCGTAATCATTTATCTGGGTGATGAGCGCATACATATTGGTTAATGAAATATCGTTGCCATAAAAGTTAAAGGTGGTTGCCTCGCTGAAATCACCGCTGAGGGTAATGGCGGTTGCTTTCACATTGGGCATCTGCAATGCTGAAACTGTGCGAAACACTCCGGGAGTTACTTCGGCAGCTGTTATGGTTTTTATTCCGGTGGTGGTATACACATGCTGAAAAACGATGGTGCCTCCTGCTGTGAGATCAGCAGAGTTGGTGATTCCCGGTTCCCATGTGGCAAGTATTCCTCCTCCGCTTGCCGAAAGATTGCCGCTGATACTTATTTCCAGCGGCATGCCACTGAGGGTGCTTTGGTTGGAAGTGATGCTGACAATGCCTGCTGAAGGCGGAGGTGGCGCTGTGCTGGCATCTACTGAAAATCCCCAGTCGCCCAACTCTTGTTCCCTGCCTCTGAAAATGCCCATCAGTATATCTCTTGCCGAAGATACATAAAACAACACGGTGCCAGGGGTAGTGGAGTTTTGTTTTTTGCCATGCCCCAGGGCGAGGTCGCGTTTCTGGGTGGCGGTTTCGGCATCGCGGTTTAATTTTCCGGCTAAGGTGTGCTGGGTTTTGGCAGTGGTGGTTTTAAGCTGCATATCTGCCATGTCAAAAGCAGTAAGCAGGGTGCCTGCTCCATCTGCCGTGTGTTTGGCAAGTATGCCTTTGGCAAGCGTTATCAGGTCGGCTGCCTTTGCAGGAATTTCAATGGTGATGGATCCGTCTGATGCTTCATTCACTTCATATTCCCAATCGCCCAAGCGCTGTTCTCTGCCTCTGAATCTGCCCAGCAGAAAATCACGGATGGAAGTAATATAAAATAGCACGGTGCCGGGTAAAAAACTTTCTGCCGCTCCCAGGGCGAGGTCGCGTTCCTGTGTGGCGGTTTCGGCATCGCGGCTCAGGTTTCCGGCTAAAACATGCTGAGTGTCGGCAAGGGTGGTTTTAATTTGCATATCCGCCATGTTTAAGCCGCTGAGTTTGCTGCCCGCCCCGTCTGCCGTATGTTTATCAAGGATGTCTTGCGAAAGCAGAATGAGTTCTGCCGCATTGTCGGGGATGATTACTCTTACATTGTTAGCTGCCATAGTATGTTTTTTTAGTTAAATTTAGATGGTTAGAGCACAGATAATGAGTTTTCCTGCCCGGATAGTGGGTTTTGCTGCCCGGATAGTGAGTTTTGCTGCTCAGATAATGGGTTTTGTTGCTCAGATAGTGGGTTTTGCTGCTCAGATAATAGGTTTTCCTCTCCAAATAAAGGGTTACGGTGCCCGGATGATGGGTTTTGCTCTTCAGATAAAGGGTTACGGTGCATCTTTTTTATTTCTTTTTCTTCTTAATGATCTTCTTTTTCTCCTTCTTACCTGAAGTTGCTTTCTGCTTAAGCAGATCAGCTTTCAGCATGTTCATCTCCTTTTTGGAGGGAGGAGGAGCATATTCAAATCCGAATGATATCATAGTGTTTGGTTTTATATACCAAAGTTCGGTCAAAGAAGCGTTGTCGTGGGAAGAATTTTTATAGTTTCTGTACTAAGCTACCGCACCATGTTCAGCAGCCCGAATCAGGGTTTCTGCTACGTATGACAGGAATTATACATACCTTTACTATCAATAATTTGTACAGTTTTATGAAAAAAGCAGGCGCTGAACTTTTTGAGCTGATACACTCCCTCGGCAAGGCAGAAAAAAGGTATTTCAGAATGTTTTCCTCCTCCATGCAGGGAGGAAACAAAAGCTACCTGAAGTTATATGACGCAATGGAAAAACAAGGCGCGTATAATGAAGTTGCTATTCGCAGCGCCTGCCGCGGACACGATTTTTTGAAGCATCTTTCTGTTACCAACAGCCGTCTTTATAATACTATTCTCCGGACGCTGGAAAATTACCACCGCGGTGCGGATATCAACCTGCACAATCAGCTCCGCAAAGCCGAAATCCTTTTAGGCAAAGGGCTTACCGCTCATGCGCTGAAACTGTTAAAAACAGCCAAAGCCATTGCATACGAACAGGAGCAATGGGAGCTGCTGATGAAATTATTGATCATGGAAAGAATTCCTTACGCGGCAACTAATTTGCCGAAGATGCTTCATCTGAACGAAGAAATGGAAGTGGTGCTGAAAAAACTAAACAACATTAACGATTACCGGAAAATACACCATAGAATGATACAGATGGGTCATGAAGTGGGACCCATGCGTACAAGCAAGGAACTATTGCTTATTAAACAACTGATGAGGCATCCTTTGGTGCGCGATTCAAATCAGGCATCCTGCGCAGAATCAAAGGCATATTATTATGAAATATGGTCTCTTTATTATCGCTTTAAGCGTGACCCTGCTAAAGGATATGCCATATCAAAAGAGCAATGTGATTTTATAGAAACACATCTTCACCGGTTAAGAGATCCGGAAAAAAGATATCTTTTTGCGTTGAATATCTCAGTGATCTTCATGGGATATCTTTTATCTGTCAACCGCGGCCTGTATGGCGAGATGCAGAAGGCATTGCAGAAAATACGCAGCTATCCTATTGCTTCCCCTGCAGTTAAAGCCACCTTCTGGGGAAATTCCTATGTAAATGAATTAAACGCATTCATGCGCATTGGTGACTTTGCGAAAATATTCCCTGCTTTAAAAGAGATAGAAGAAAATAAAGACTTGCTGAACCAGGTTCCTGCTGTTAATAAAATAAACCTTCACTATAATATTGCCTATTTGCTCTTTGGTGCAGGCAGTTATAACGAAGCATTACACTGGGTCAGAAAAATAATTGACCAGCCCATCAACATACTCCGGCAGGATACGCAGGCATTTGCGCGCATCCTTAACCTGCTCCTCCACTACGAATTGCACAAGGATGAAGAATTGCTGGATTCATTGAAACGCAGCACCCTGCATTTCCTTTCCACACGCCACCGGCTTTTTAAAGTGGAAGAGGCGTTGATGCATTGCCTGCATCAAGTTACAGGTAAGACAATCAGCGGAAAAAAACACAGGGATGCTTTTCGAGAATTAAAAATAAGCTTGCTGAAACTGATGAAAGATCAGATGGAGAAAGCAGCGTTGGAGGATTTTGACTTTCTGAGCTGGGTGGAAAGCAAGATTGAGAATAAAACTTTTGCGGAGGTGGTCCGCCAAAAGGCGGAAAGGACGGACTCGCAAGGCGAGGAGAAGGCAAAGCATCAATAGGTGAATGATGCAAAGAGTGCAAGGGTTTTTATTCCTTTGACTCCAACTTCGGAGCCGCAGGAGCAACTGAAGTTTTGAAACGAAAAGCGAAACTGTACAAAAAATACGAAACGAAAAAATCCTTAATGTAAGAGGGACGATGGATGATGGTTAATGGGAAACCGGAGCGGAAGAAATGCAGACTTAAAATACCCTGCAAACAAGAAGTGCTATATCGTCAACATATTCTTTTGCTCCTTTGTGTTCTTTTACGTTTTCGATGATGAAATTGTTGATGTCTTTTATTTTGGAGGAGGGAGTTCCATCAGCAGAAATACATCCTTTGTTGAGTAAGATTTCTTTTACGCGTTTCACACCAAATTCTTCTCCGGCTTCATTTTCCTGCTCCACTACTCCATCCGTGTAACAGAAAATGACTGTGCCGGGCTCAATGCTAACCACACCTTCTTTCACTTTGTCCAGATCCTCAAGCATGCCAAGCCCTGTGCATCCTATTTTTAACATACTGACAGTGCCATTGCTGTCAAGCACCAGCGGTGGATTGTGTCCTGCATTGATATAGGTGAAAATTCGTGTAACGATGTTATACCTGGCGACAAAAAGCGTAATGAAGCGCTCCCCTTTTGCCGTATCATTCACTTTATTATTCAGTTCCCGCACAAGTTCTGTGAGCGATTCTGTTCGGCTGAGAAGAATGTGCATGTTCGCCTGAAAGTTACTCATCAGAAGCGCGGCAGAAACTCCTTTGCCCGAAACATCCGCAATACAAATGGCAACCTCCTGTTCGTTAATCCTGATGAAATCGTAATAGTCACCTCCAATATCCTGATGAGCGATGTAAAGCGCGGCAATTTCCAATTGAGAATCGTTGGGAAGTTCGGAAGGAAAAAGCATGTGCTGCATCTGCGAAGCAACTTCCATTTCCTTTTTCATTTCCGCCTGTTGGATGTTTTCTTTCGCAAGGCGTTTATTTTCTATCGCAACGACCAAAATGTTTGTAAGTGTCTGAATAAAATTCAAATGCTTTACACTGGCTCCCATTCCGATCTGCTCTTCATCTAAATCCCCGATGAGTACATAGGCAAGCGGCTGATCTTTGTGATAGACGGGAATCACCACTTCCACATTATGCTGCTTGAGCGCCTTCTGAACAGGGACCAATTCCCCCTTTGGATCAAAATCCATCAAGGTAATATCTTTCATCGGAGTAAGATAACGCTCCACTTCTGCAGAAGTAAAAGCCGCTTCCATCCCGAATTTCATCACACTTCTCCATCCTTCGTCATTCGTGTACAATACCAGTTTACCTACATTTAATTGATGCCTGAGTACCGATTCATATATCTTAAGGAGTTCAGGAGTTTTGGCATTTGAATTAATGGCTCTGGTAATCTCCAGCAACGAAGCAAGTTTCACTTCCAACAGTTTAGACTTGGACATAGATTTGGTGCTTATTGGGATTCCCATATATTCACGAGCGATTTTTCAATCAATAAATATACAACAAGTATTCAGAAGAAAATATCTTCTTTCCTAATTCTTTTTTTAATACAATTAATTTTACTTCCCCATCTTCACAAAGATTTCCGGAAGTTTTCGGATCATGGCAAGTTCCTTAAATTTTTTCATGGATTCATCGGCAGGACTTCCCAGATAAGTTTTTCCTCCCTCAAGCGATTTTATTGGGGCAGATTGTCCCAGAAGCACCGCCCCTTTTCCGATCCTGATTTTGCTTGGCACCCCAACTTGTCCCCAAAGGATTACATCATCTTCGATCACACAGGCACCGGAAACACCAACCATGGAAGCGAACAAACAATTTTTCCCAACTTTTGTATCGTGACCCACTTGCACATGGTTATCTATTTTAGTTCCGTTGCCGATAATGGTTTCTCCCGTAACACCGCGGTCAATGCTGGACAAAGCTCCAATTTCTACATTATCTTCTATCACCACTGTTCCGCAGGAAAGTAATCTGTCATAACCGGCAGGACGTTTTTTATAGTAGAAGGCATCCGCGCCAATCACAACTCCGGAATGAAGGATCACATTGCTTCCGATGACACAATTGTCATAAATGCTCACGTTAGGATGAATGGTGCAATTGTCACCTATGCGAACGTTATCGCCAATAAACACATTGGGGAATATGCGCGTGTTGTTGCCGATGATGGCGGTTGAACTGATTGCTTTTCCTCCTCCTTCACCCACTCCAGAGGGGGACAAACGACCAGCGAAATGTGAAGTGAGTTTATTAAAATCCCGGAAGGGATCATCAGAAATTAATATTGCTTTTCCGGAAGGAAATTCTACTTTCTTATTGATGATGATTGCTATTGCATTTGAATTTAAAGTTTTGTCGTAATACTTCGGGTGATCAACAAAAGCAATGTCTCCGTCTTCAATAACATTCAGTTCATTGATGCCTTGAACAAGCAAATCGGAATTGCCGGAAACTTCAGCGCCAATCAGTGAAGCAAGGTCTTTGATTTTTTGTGGTTTAGAAAACTTCATACATCAACAAAAAAAGAAACTATACAAAAATACAAATTGCTTATTGCCTACTCCTTTGTGTCTGTAGATTCTTTATCTTTTAAATTAAACTGCCCTTTAATGTTCATGATCTTGTATTTTGAAAAATCTTCGTTTGCTTCCAATCCATCACCATATATTACTTCCTCTTTGGTAGTGAGCTTTACAAAATTATTTGTGTAAATCAACTTCTTGTTCTCATCCCAATACAAATGTTCTGTATTTAATTTTTCTCCTTTCACATTAACCACTTCCACATTTCTTTTGGCTTCCATTTTTCCTTCTTTCTCATAGCGGATTCCATAATCCGCCTTTAGCTGAGCATTTACCTGCATGGAATCATCGTAAAAGAGGATGTTCATTCCGCGAGGCATTTCGATATATTCTTTTTCCCCAACATATCTGTCGAGCTGCACTGCCGTAAGTTTCATTTTTACTGTTCCCGAATCGCTGTACATAATCTCTGCGTCCTTCATGGATTCAGAAGGAAGATTTTTTCCGGAATCAAGTTGAATAACCGTTTTGATATCGGTATGGCATGAGTGTAGCCCCAACCCTAAAGGGAGCAAAAAAAGAAGCCGTTCCTTCCCTGAAATGAGAAAAGCAAAAAGTCCCTTTAGGGATTTAGGGCTTTTTTTAATCATACTTCCGCTTAATAAACCACCGATCGTTCAGTGTAAAGCCAAGGACTACCTTCATGTAACGTTCTTTGAGAAGTTGATTGTCGGTGGTTCCCAACTGCCCTAATTCAACTCCGATATTAATAATTGACTGGGAATATGTTTCACCCGCTTTTATCTTTCTCAGCGGAAATCCTGCGCCAAATGTAATTGTGTAATCTTTGATGGCAGTGTTTCTTAAGTTAAGATATGTATCGGTGTATCTGAAACCCGCACGATAAAATATCTTTTTTAAATAGGATTCTCCTTTCCCTGCATTTTTATTCGGAACAAACTGAATTCCAACAGCTATTTTCTGACTATTCTTCAGAAGGCTCGATCCATCCAGCGAAGTAAATGTTGACCAATTCTGCCTCGAGTAATCAAAACCGAGTAGCAATTTTTCAGATTTTTTTAAAACTATTCCTCCTCCAATCGTCATCGGAATAGAAATTATTTCTGCTTTCCCTTGCTCATAAAGAATGGTATCCCTATCCACTTCTATTCCGTTTTGATTTTTATAATTGGCGGCAAAAATTGTTTCTTCTGCATTTACATTGGTCTTCATACTTCCTGTTGCGCCCAACGTAACCGACCATCCCTTCTGAAGCGGCTGCCGGTACTGCATGCCGAAAGTGTAGTACAAATCATTGACCTTGCTTGTTTGAATGACTTTTGTATTCATGTGGTTTGATGAAACAGGAAATGAATCTCTGCCTGAATAAACCAAATCACCAAAGAGATAAGAAACATTGACACCGAAATAAAGTTTTTTGATTTTGAATCCGTTTCCCCAGAATATCTGGTTGATGCCGCCATGTCCTTCGTACGAATAATTTACTGTACCAATACTGTCAAGTGTTGCCTGATCATAAATCTTATAACCCACACTGCTGTAAGGGCGCAAACCAATACTTGTTCCCCACCATTTGGCAACCGGAAAAACAAATCCCATGTACGAAAGGCCTGTTCGGTTGTTGAGGTATTTTTTTGAATCTGTTTCAAGCTGAGTCATATTGCTCATCAAACCAAAATCAAAAATAGTTAGCCGTGAGGATGCGTACGATGCAGGATTTGCAGAGTTGATATTAAAAGGAGCTGTAGTATCATTTTGAAGAGCATTTGAGATTCCTCCCATCGCAACATTGTTGGCATAATTTCCGGAATGCAGATCGCCTAACCCATAACGGGAATAAGGAGAGTTGCTGGTAGATTGGGAGAAACAATAGGCAGTAGACAATAGACAGTAGGAAAAAAGAAAAACTACAAATAATAAACGAGCAATGGTGAATTCTTTAACCTGCAACCTGCAACCTGCAAACCGTAAACTTTTTTTATTTGACATTATAATTTAGAATTACATTCAATCCTTTCAGCACCAAGAAAGAATCGGCAAAGATGCTTGATTTTCCGTTACTGCCGATATTAAAAGTTTTTTCAAAAAATTTCAGATAGCCGCCCGTGAAAACGACCTTCGTATCCGGATATTGTTGCTGATAACGGGCAATGATCCCTTTTACTTCTTCCATTGTACCGTTCATCACTCCTGAAAGAATTGATTCATCCGTATTCTCTCCAATAAGTTTATTGAAATACTTTGTTCCCTTTTCCTGTGAGATAAGGGTTAGGGATGAGGCGTAATTTAATAACGGCAGCTTATCCGTAAATTGATTCAGTGCCTTAAAACGCATTTCAATGCCGGGAGAAATACCTCCTCCAAGGTATTGGTTCTTTGCATTTACGAAATCATACTTGATACAAGTACCAGCGTCAATTGAAAGTACATTCTGATTTCTGAATAGTAAATTTGCGCCAACTGCTGAAGCCAATCTGTCTTTACCAAGTGTTTGTGGCGACTGATAAAGATTTTCTATCGGGGTCTTTGTTTCGTGGGTCAACTCCACAAAACGCAATTCTGATCTTAAATAATCAGTAATATTCTTGCTATGTTCTACTACCGAGGAGAGAATTACATTTTTAACAGAAGGATTTTTTTTCAATAACTCCTTTAACACATCAACAGAAACCTTTTCAAAAGAGGAGAAAGATGAAAGCTCTTTTTCATTGAAGATTGCTGTTTTGACAAGTGTGTTTCCTATGTCAATTACCAAGTTCATAGGGCAAAACTAAGAATAAACGCACATGACCACAGTGCAGGAAATTTATTTACATTTGCCCTCGTTTTTCAGAAATGGCATCTTAGCTCAGTTGGTAGAGCAACGGACTGAAAATCCGTGTGTCCCCGGTTCAAATCCGGGAGGTGCCACAGAAGAAAAAAAGCACTTGTTTCATAGGAGAAACAGGTGCTTTTGTATTTTAGCAAGATCAAGTTCAAGGGTTGTCAAAAAGTGCGGGGCGCGGTACGGGGCGCGGTGGCGGGCGCGGTAGTGGGCTCTTCTACAGACTTTTCAATTTATTAATTCCATCCTGAATCTGGCTGGCTCTCTCATACTCTTGCTTGCCCACTGCTTCTTTCAAAAGTTTATTTATAACCTTAATACTTGCCTTCTTAATTAGATTCAAATCTCTTTCTTGATAGTTAAATGCTATGCCAATATGTTTCTTCTTTCCATTAATTTGCTTACATACATAGAAGTAATCCCCTTTCTTTTCAGGGACAGTAGCAAGTACATTAATAATTCTAAATTCCAATATTGGATTTTCTTTATGCTCCACTATATCTCCTATATTATATCTATTGTGTTTCCCCATGATGAAGGTAAAAGTAAAAAATATTTAAACTACCCTTTGTTGCAAAAATCATTCAAGCAATCCCTTAGAAAAGGGTAAGCCGACCACAAAAACGCACAAGGATTTTCTCGGCATAAAGCCAAAAGCAAGCCGAGCTTTTCTGAAAGAGATTTCAGGCGCTTCGCGCTGAAAACACTTTCCTGTTTTTTCTTCAATGACTTTTCCGCTTGCTTTTGATTTATTCCAATTCCTCCTTGCACGTTTTCGCGTTCGGCTTTAACAGCCTTCCGGCATCTAAGGGATTGCTTGAATAGGTGTATTGACTTTTATAAGCCACGAGTTACGCTTTTGTCAGAAAAATCAGTTTAGCTAAAACCTATTTCTGATGAAACAATTAGCTCTTTAACATAAACTCATAACACCATCTCTTATGAAAACACTCCATTCTTTAAGCTCCTTTGTCAGCGTATTTGAAAATGCCTCCAAAGGAAAAGAAGCGTTCCGGACATTTGATGATTTTCTTACCCTCTGTATGTACCATGTTACCAAAGACCCGCATACAGATGGGATGTACTATGAAAACGACTTTGCCCGTATCAGCGAAGCATACAAGCAGTCAGGCACCTATGATGATCTTATCAGGCTGCCTTCTATCTTCTTTCGCTTGGTTCTGGATAGAATCTTACTTCCGGATATGATAGGCGAGTTCTACATGACAGCGATTACTCCTGAAACGAATAAGACTATTCTCTCACCTTTCCCGCTATGCCTTGAGATGACACAGCTATTCAGCAATGATGCAGACGGTGCTCTCTGCATATTGGACACTTCTGTAGGAACCGGAAGAATGCTTCTTGCTTTTGAGCAAAACAGCAGGGAGGGATACTCGTATTACGGAATAGACACCACACCCCTTCTGGTAAAACTTGCTGCAGTAAATATGTTCATGCACAATTTAAACGGAGAGGTTGTCTGCGCTCAGGATTCCGGTCTTGAAAACTTCAGCATAGGATACAGGATCAACCACCATCCCGATCACGATGACCCTAAAGGTATTTTCAAGTTTGAAGACAAGGAAGAATCAGAGATATTGTTTCTGAGAGATTTTTTAAAGGAACAACCTAAAAAGCGTTTGTTCTTTTATTGAAATCCAGCCGCCCCAATATTTATTCGGGGCGGCTTTTTTTACTTCATGCAGTCTATTGACTTTCAGAAGCAAGGAGTTACGCTTTCGTTAGACAAAAATCAGTTTAACTAAAACATTTTTCTGATGAAAACAATTAGTTCTTTTAAAACCCTGTTCGAGAAAGCAGCTTACGGCAGTAATTACGCCAAAGCGTTTGAGGATTTTCTAACCATGTGCATCTGTGCATTTACCCGAAAGTTTGATACAGGACTTTCGTATTACGAAGAAGAATATATGCAGATCATTGAACCGTATAAAGCCAGTGGCAAGTTGGAATACTTCCCTCAACTGCTAGCAGAAATGGTTTCATATATGGAAGAAAAAAAAGATGATTCAGGAGGCAATGATCTTCTCGGTGAATTCTTTCAGCAGGAGCTTACTAATGGCAGAAACGGACAGTTCTTTACACCCTTTCATGTTTGCTCGATGATGGCTGAAATGACACTGGATGAACAGGAAGAATCCCGCTCCATGAAAATATGCGACCCGACCTGCGGAAGCGGAAGGATGCTCTTAGCTTATGGGAAGAGAAGCAAACACCCGAATTGCTACTACGGAATTGATGTTGATCCAGTATGCGTGAAGATGACCGCAATAAATCTATTTCTGAACGGTCTTGGAGGCGAGGTGGCCTGCGCTGATGCGCTTGCACCGGATGATTTCAGGTTCGGGTACCGGATTTCATTCTTTCCGCTTGGAATTTTTAAGATCGAAAAGAAAGAACAGTCCTTGCTTTGGCAGATGCAGCGAAACTCTTTCTCGAAAAAATCAGAAGAGAAAACAACAGAACAAAAAGTTCCACAACTTGTTTTGTTCTGAATACTCTTCAAACACAAAGCCGCCATAAATTTATATGAGCGGCTTTTTTATATCTATCTCTTGTGTTTTTATTTGGAATTGAATCTCCCTATATCAATATCTCTATAATTTTTCAAACCCTTCTTCATTTTGCATCAATGTTTTCTTTGGCTTTCATAATAAGATGAAACTTTTGCTTTCTGTCCCTTTTTAATTGGGATAACATTTCATTCATCTCTCCCCAAAATAGATAGGGCGCTTGGGTATCGTAGTGTTTTCTCAAAGGTTCATATATCCCTGTTATATACTTCTCTTTGTAATCTTCAATATCCGTATAAAGTGAGACGACCAAAGTCACCCCGCTTAACTCCAATGCTTTTTTCTCCACCATCAGCGCATCAAAATCTCCTGCATCTTTAACTTCCTTCCGAAAAAAGACAAGCTGTTCAATCGTAAAGGGAATTTCCCTGAATGGTCTTTTGTTTTGCATGAACGATTTATTATTCTGATAATGCTATTCCTCTATCTTGACCTCCGGTGTATTAGCATCGTGTTCAAATAAGAAATACTCCGTCTGTGGCTGATGGAACATTTGCAGATATTTTTTTCCTGTATCTGTAATTTTCATAAGCCCGACTTTATACCACTTGATTTTCTTTTCTCCGTTCTTATCGTATATCTTTCTCGCACACACGTTTAATAATTGCATGATGTCGTAAAGATGTTATGTTTATAATCTTCGACCTTGCTGTCCCGATATTATCGGGATCACAGCTGTCTATGGAGTTGCTCTTTCCTCTGAGTACTCAGAGACACAACAATCTTTTCATTCGTAATGGATTCGCATTGATCGTCTCGCTCCGATGTACATCGGAGCTGTTCTCATTTACCCTGCCGTGAGCAGAACATGAATAAGGACAACGCCAATCTTTTCCGTTTACTTACAATTCGTGATAACAACTCCACAGTCAGCAATGCCCGACTTGCAATGTCAGGAACAATGCAAAAAGCCCCGTTGCTAACGGGGCTTTTATATAGGGCAAACGAATTGTAAAAAATCTATTTTATAAATTCAATATTAAAATGGAACAAGATGAGTCATACGCGTTTTACCCTTTATTATATGTGTTTGGGTAGTCGTATAACTATGCTTTTGCGACATTCAATATGTTTGGTTCGAGATATAATCTCGATATATAAAACAGTTTATTTACAAGTATAAAAGTCCCGGAAGCGTTGCTAAAGATCAATCTGTCTGAAATCAGTTTAGCATATACCGGAAATAATGCAAGAACTGTCTTTGACAGGTATTAGGCAGCTTTCAGATAACCCCGGGCATTTTGGACAAACTCCTTATCGTCATACTGCTCGTAGATGAAGGTAGATACAGGGCTATTGTGACCCAGTCCCCTTTGTATAAACGCCAATGGAGCGTTTTGGTCCCGCCTGTGGTGCGCCCAACCGTGCCGGAAGCTGTGAGGGGTGATTTTCTCCTTTATGCCCACCAAGTTCACATAATGTTTAAGTCTGCGCTCTACGGTTCTTGGGGTAAGTCGTGCGCTCCATCCTTTGTTGCCTTTCCATCCTACGAATAATGCGGATGCATGGGTTTGTTTTTCCAGTTCCATGCGTATGCCCATAAATTTCATCAGGAGTTTATGTGTTTCTTCAGACCAAACAATAATTCGTTTCTTGCCATTTTTCTTTGTTGAAATAATAGTACTGGTTTTATTTTCATTTATCTGCGAGATGTCTATGTCGCAGAGTTCCGATACGCGCACGCCTGTGTCCCACATCAGGCGTATCATTATGGAATCTCTGAGCGGAAGAAATTCATTGGTCGGAATTCCTTTGATGATTTTACCGTACTCCCCTTCTGTTATTGCCCGATGGGATTTCTGATGGATGCGTGGCAGCCGTATCAGTTCCGGTGAAAGACAGTTTACATTTCTTAATTTATAGAACTGAAAGAAGTTTTTCATGATTATCATCGCATACTGAATACAATACGATCCATAATGCACTTCCAACCAACGGTGGTATTTGACCACATCGGTTGAGCTGTAGTCCTCGATGGCTTTGTCTCCGCATTGCTCGACAAAGCGATTAAGCCAAATCTTATAATTGATGCTTGCCCTGTGGGCATAAGTCCCCTTCCATTCTAAATACTCTCTTATTTTTTCATGCATATTACGCAAAGACCCGCTGGAGACGAATCCAGCGGGACCTTTACGCGCATATACTAGTACGCGCAGGTTCAGCATACAATGGCGCGGGAAAAAAGTAAAGTATGGCTGAACAGAGATACCCACTGTTGTTCGTCTCAATCCTAAAATTTCTTCAGGATGATCCCGATAAATCGGGACAACAGTTCTGATATTAATTTGTAATGATTTGAGTATATCGAATGTCCTGATTTTTGTCAATGGCTTGTATCCGTTCACAAGGAAATCCGTTTCCCTATATAGATGGAGGGGTATTAACCTGATACATAAAATCCTGAAAGACCGCTTCCCTTCTTATCCTTAAGGTAGTTTATTCTTTTTAGCATTGCGATAAAGTTCAAAATCCATTCCTTAAAACCAGTAATTATGGAAACCATTCAGACAGAAATCACCGAATTTATTCATCACTGCAAGTACGAAAAAAACTTAATCCTAAAATTATCTGCAATAAGCGATGAAACATTAGATTGAACCTATTTGTTTAGCAAGTCTGCGTCTGATGTTTGGCGTATATGATCTACTTTAATAAAAAAACAAAAAAGAAAAGCCCCCTGTTTTTTAATTACAGAGGGCTTTGCAGTACTTGAACAGAATTGAATTATTGTTTTATCACCACAATTTTATCTTGTTTTATTGTTGTGCCATTAGAAATCACATTGTAAAAATAAACTCCTTCCTGCAAGTCCTTTGCTGAGATATTCAACTGGCTGTTTTCTCCTGTTAACAGGTAACTCTTGAGTTTTCTTCCAGATAAATCATAAATGGCAAATTCTGATTTTTCGTTTTGAGAGATGAAATAATTAATTGTCATATCTCCATTGTTTGGATTTGGATAAACAGAAATCATATCAGATCCATTGTTGATTGCAATTGTATTGTTTATTGCAGTTGCATTGTTTGTTGTAGTTGGCTGCTGCCTGTTTTGCATAACCCTTAACATGGGAGCGGGCGCACAAGGGGTAGCATCAGGAGAAAATTCCCAAAAATCATTTTGTGAGGAACCATCGTATCCTGTTCCTAAATATCCTTTCGTACCAATAGAAAAACCGGAAGCTAAACTTCTTGCAGTTCCTCCAAAGTCTGTTTTCTGAATCCATACATCCGTTGCCTGATCCCAAGCCCAGAAGTCAGAATAAAACGGTCCGTTTGGATAAGTCCCGCCTGTTCCCATATATCCTTTGGTGCCGATAGAAAAGGCGGTAGCCCACTGCCTTCCCACAGCAGGGAAATTTGCTTTTTGTGTCCATGTGTCGCTTGCCTGATCATATTCCCAGAAATCCTGAAATAAAGTTGATGCATTTGCTCCCAACCCAATGTATCCTTTTGTGCCGATAGAAAAACCTGTTGCGGTTTGCCTGCCGGGTCCTCCGAAGTCGGCTTTTCGTGTCCATGTGTCTGCTAAAGGATCATATTCCCAGAAATCCTTGTGATAATAAACAGGAGGAGTAACAATGTTCCACCCTGTGCCTATGTATCCCTTATTTCCAATGGAGAAACTTACTGCGCCATTTCTTTGTCCGCCTCCAAAACTTGCTTTTTGCGTCCAAACATTTGTTGTTTGATCATATTCCCAGAAATCGGATTGGTCGGTTGCCCCGCTTCCATTCCATCCGGTGCCTATATACCCTTTAGTACCGACAGAAAAAGAAAAACCAACTGCAACAAATCTTGCTATTCCCGGGAAAGTGGCTTTTTGTGTCCATGTGTCTGTTTGCGGGTCATATTCCCAGAAATCATGAGACAAAGTAGTACCGTCCCATCCTGTTCCCATATACCCTTTAGTGCCAATGGCAAAACTGGTTACGCCAAACCTTGCTGTTCCGCCAAAGTTTGCTTTTCGTGTCCACTGGTTTTGCGGGAGAATAACTACATGCTGACAAACGGTATTGTTTCCGCATTGGTTAGTAGCTGTAAGACAAACAGAATAAGCTCCAAAGGATGCGTAATCGTGGGTTGGTGATTCAACATCCGAAGTATTTCCATCTCCGAAATCCCAGTTATAACTTAAAGCATCGGAAGATGAATCATGGAATGAAACTGAAGTATTGCAAACATCAAATCCGAATTTTGCATTTGGCAAAGGATTAACATTGATAATTTGCTGAGCAGTGTCCTGACATCCTCTTGAATCAGCAACAGTAAGAGTTACGGTAAATGTTCCGCTTGCAGTATATGTTGCAGATGGATTTTGTACTATTGAAGTATTGCCACTTCCGAAATCCCATGAAAAAGTATAAGGAGGAGTTCCGGTTGCCGCAGTTCCTGTAAAACTTACAGATTGATTTATACAAGCCATAGGATTAAAATCCATGGTTCCTGTCAGAGGTTCAGTCGTAAAGGTATTTGTAGAAGTTGAAATGCTATTTGTATTATTCCACAGGTTGGTTCGTAAATCTTTCAGCTGCAATTGAGCGGTAAGAATTACAGTGTGCTGACCTATCTGTGCGTATGTGCGTTTTAGAATACTGTCCGCATTGGTTGCTATTTGCTTGATAGTATATGTTTCACTGAATGAAGGGAACTCCGAATTAAAATCAAATGTGTATTTGATTCTGAACCGGGAAGAATCCAATGTATTATAGGAAACACATCCGCTCGTTGAATAACAGGAGGGTGCATTTAACGGAGGCAGTATATTATTTATGTCAAAAAGAATTGTGCTGGGTGAAGAACACGACAAAGGATAAGACTGGAAAGTTGAACTAGGCTGAGGCAATACGATAATTGCGCCAATACTTACAATATTGGGAATACATTTAATCGTTTGAGTCAGGGTGATTATATAAATCCCGGGTTTTGTATAAGTGTGAGTTGGGTTTTCGCTCGTTGAAGTGGAACAATCCCCGAAATTCCAGAGGTATTGTGTTGCAAGATTATCAGGCGTAAATCCGATAGAAGCATTCGTAAAAAAATCTTTTTTAGAAGTATCCGTACTTTGTGCGGTAAATCCATTAAAGAAATTGCCTGAGATTTTTGCTCTGTATAAAGCGAAAGCACAGTTGTATTGAACTTGTCCAACCAGAGAAGGAGCAGAAGGAGCCGTGCAGCTTCCCAATGAGCCGTTAGCAGAAAGATTACTGGTTGCGCTCATGGCATCGCATACTTTAGCATTTTGCCCTATAGTGAGCCCGTTTGCTATGACAGCATTCGCTCCCACTTTTGCACTCTGATTAATAATTACTCTGCTTCCAACAACAGCATTGTTGCCTATTTGCACTCCCTGCTGAAAAGTTACAGAGTCGCGCAGTATCACATTGCTTCCTAAACTTACATTTTGGTTGAGAACAATGCGTCCGGCTAAATAAGATCCATCCGCAATCTGTACATTTTGTTTAATGGATGTATTGGCTTCGATAAATACAAGTCCTCCGATTTTTACATTCTGATCCAACGAAACATTATTGCTGATCTGTGTTTTATCGCCTATGATGGCATTTTGTTTTATGGAAACATTGTTGCCAATAATTACACTTTGCCCTATAACAGAACTTTGATTTATGATGGTTTGATTTCCTATTATTGTTCCATCGCCAATTCGGGTTCCCTGAAGGATGGAACTGCCGCTGCCAATCGTTACATTGTTCCCAATCACTACATTTTGGGCTATGATTGTTCCTGCGCCTATCTGAATTCCCATGCCGAGCTGCGCTTGGGAACTAATAGTAGCAGTGCTGTCAATATGTGTGATGTTAAGGATGGGTTTGGTAACCGGAAAAAGAGAATCAAACTTATTCAGCGGAACGGCTCCTGACAAAATACTCTGTTCTGCGGTGATAAGCGATTTCCATTTTCTTATCTGAGCCAATTCCCTCTGTCCTATAAAACAATTATTCAAAGAATCTACCTGCTGCAATGCAAGTCCCCTGCGTGCGGCAGTCCGGTACATCTGTGCCTTACTCAATCCAAGATAAAACTGCTGATTATAATTCACGGGTGTTGAAGTACTGGAAAGCCGGTTATGCACCTGCAGGACTTTCTGAACAGAGGAATTAAGTGTGGAAGCATTTTGCGCAGCGGTAAAACGCCCTGTTGCAAATCCATTATTAAGCGCAACATTCATTTTCGAGAAAGCAATATCTGCCAGGTATAGAATGCTGGGATTACTGCTGTCAATGCGCGTAAGAAGAATTTGATTGAAAAGATCAATGGCTGTAGAATCATTCCCATTCACAGTATCCTGCAACTCCATACGTGACATAGCTGTGGTTACGGCTTGATTATACGGCACATTATTGAAACTTGTGGTGTTAATTGTATTACAGGAAGGACATGAACTCAATGGAATAGGATACTTTGATGGAAAAGGAGAAGGAGGAGGAGGGAGTATATCATAAGTGCCACAGGCAGCAGGAATTCCGGGTTGACCATCCTGAATTGTAAAGGAACAAGAAGGATAATCAGATGATCTAATAGAATATTTGCTTGCAGGTGGATCAGAAGCTGAAACCGGATTCATCCATTGATTGTTTTTTTCATATAAAATATTACTCAAAGAACATGACCTGTTAATCGTTCCGGATATGATTAAATGACTTGCCGGCTTATAGACGACCCCATTTGCAAGATAATTATCCCCGCCATTCATGTCAATATCTGAATTATTTAATCTAATGTTGGAAAATAGATGATTTGAAATCCAATTATATCCTCCATTTGTAGTTTCCCGGGACATATTTAAAGAAGCATTTTCCCATAAATCAATTCCTATATAACCATTTTCAATTTTTGTACATTTTAAAGAAAGTTTTCCACCTTCCTGATGAATACCAATAGAAGCGTAATTAATGTTCACTTTCTTAAGCATCAGTTCAAAGCCGGAGGGAGCCACGTATGTATAAATGCCATAATCACTGCCGATGCCATAATCACCGTAATTAATATTGCCGCCATTGTAGGTGGATACTTTATTGGGCGCCACCATACTAATCGCTGTCTGCACATTGTCAAAGTCGACATTTGCAAGTTGCATCCCTCCCTCCCTAATAAATAATGCTTCCCATAGAGTGTTTTTCATCTTTGAATTAGACATTCTGAAATAATAATCACCTGAATAAAGAGTACCCGGGAGCATTTCAGCATATATTGAGGTCCCATCAAAATTGCAGAGGTTTATCATAGAACTGGCTGTATTGCCAACCTGTATATTGCCGCCCAAAAAATCAGCATTATTGAAATTGTATGGGCAGTCCAATTGCAACGAACCGTTTATGCCAAACTCCACTGTACCTGTGCTAATCATAAATGATGTTATGTTTGGAGGTGCTGTCAACGGAGCGTTTATTTCCAAAACTTTACGTCTAACAGGAAAACTGCTAAAATAAATACCTGAGTTAATTCCTGCTATTATATTAGGCGTAGTGATGGGCACCCATCTTATAAATCCATTTCCGCTGAAAGCGAAAGTTGCACCATTACCTATTTGAACTGTCCCATTAATTTCTAATACGGAGTTACTGCCAACTAATTGAATTTGGGCACCATATTCATAAATTATTTTTGCGCCAGGTTCAATGATGAGTGTTGAACCATTATTGATAATTAAATTACTTCCAGCGTGTAACTTAACTGTACTTCCCGTTTTTACCCGCACTTGCGCAAAAGCATTAATAGAGGGGTCTCCTATTGAAATTGAACCATTATTACCTGCTTCAAGCGTCATATTGCCACACAGATCAACGAAAAAGGTAGAGTTATGTGCGGGACGGTTTGGACTATTATCGACTATAAAACCTACAGGCAGGTTTTTATTAAAATACAAAGATGCTCCATTTTGAACGGATAAATTATCGCTTAGTTTTCCGTTTTCATTTACTGTTAAACCAGCATGGTTGTAATTATCAGCAGGAGAGTTTAAAACACTGACATCCGATTTCTGATTGAAGTCGTATGCCCATAGTGCAAAAGAAATAAACCCTAAATCCAATGTAGGGCCGGAAAAGGGAATTACTTGTTCTCTTGCTATTATATCGGTAGATGGGCCTGTGGTTAAATAATTGGCAATATCTTTTACCACCCTATTCTGAATAAAACAATCTTTTATTTTCTGGTAATCGTTGGAGCAATTGCTTATTTTAAAGAGTTGCTCCATAAAACCCTGCACGCTTTCTATTTTACCGTTTGATCCATTGGGGTCGCCATTGCGTATTGCTTGGCAAATAGTTTGAAAGCTCAGCGATGCATTGTCCTGCCTGCCTGCATCCCAGTTACCTATGTCTTTGTAATTAGGTGGAGTGCCTGTATATTTATCTGCCCCATCCCATAAATCAAAAATTGCGCAGGCAATATAAAATTCGGACAGCATTCCGTTGTTGATATTGGGATAGTTTGTGTTATTATTTCTTGTTTCAAGATTGTGATGGGATTCATCTATTGCATACTCTCCATCCTTTGCAACATAAAACGCATCACATATAGCCATAAATCCATCTGCCCATCCTTCTGTCCATGCAATACGGGTATTTGCTTCTTTGTCATAACCATGATCAGCAAAAGAACCGGATAAGGGGTCTATCCAGCATTTGTTCTGCAGGTTCCACATCACAAAATGACCGAATTCGTGATAAAGTATGTTTTCTGTCCATAGATAACCTGAAGGGAGATAGATGGTTGGTTTGTTCAGCAAAATAATAGTGAGCAAGGGAAAGGAAATCCCGCAGGAAGTGTTTGGCAGCGTAAAAGCACCTTCGAAATCCTGGTCGGTGCGCAGCAGCAGTCCCGTTGCAAGAGTACTGCCCGATTTAGCGTTTGCAAAATCCCAGGCAAGTACGGCAAGGTGGGTAGCTTTTATGGATTCCAAGCTTGCGGTAAGTCCGCCAAAATTAACATTGCTTCCATTACCTCCGTTGTATGCCCATAAGCCAATGCCGGTTTGTTCGTATTCAACAGAGCCAAAAAATCTAGTGGATTTTCCTTTGATATCATACGTTGTGTTCTGCGCTTTGATTTTTAAAAATAACTCCACATTGCTTCCCTCAAAAGCGCGGCAGATATCAATATAAGCAGAAAAATTTCCATTGGCATCAGTCGTTCCCTCGGCTAATTTGACAGATACCCACACTTTATTTCTTTCCCATACCTCGACTTTTACTCCTTTTAATGCTAACAGATCATTGTAAAAAGTTTTGTCGTTCCTGAAAAAAGATTTCACATTGCAGGAAATAGTTCCGTAGAAGTGTTTTGAGAAGCGACAGCCATCTCCTTTCAAAAGACGGTAGGAACTGCTATTAGATTGCAACAACACATTCATTATCGAAACCTGGCATTATCATTTGACCATCAAAGCAGGCAAGGTTTACTGATCCGTCACTCGACACTAATATTCCAAAAAAATCTCCTGACCAGCCAACTCCCTCTATTAAATCCCAACTTGAATTAAAATTCATGCCATTAAAATGAAAAACCTTGTGATAATTATTATTAATTAAAATAGAATCAAGTTTCGTAACCACTATCGGATTCGTCAGGTATCTGTTATATAGCAGCGGAGGCATTGTATCGCCAATCCTTAAATTAAAATTATATAATAACGCATCCGAAGTTATCGTGGAATCTATGTAGTAAACTTTTTTATTTACACTGTCTTGTCTCACAGCGCCCATATACTTGCGTGAAGAATAATTTGCTCCAACTACTCCGGGATTTGGTATTAGAGGAGGAGTAATGTAGTAGAAATAAACATCCCGTGTATATATTTTTTTGTGTAACATGCCGTTTATAATCGTATCGCCATTCATTTCATAATAGCTGCTTGAACAATAACGCATAAAGCTTGCAGTACAACCGTTTGAATAATGATCAACAACCCAAGTGGCTGTGTCTCCCGGGAAATAATGATAAATGTTTGTCTGCCCATGTGCAACTGTTAAGGTAAAGAAAGCTACCAGAATGAGTAGATATTTTTTCATTGTCATTGGGTTTAAAATTGTGACGAACAATTTAATAGAAGCAACTCCCCTCCGCAAAAATAACAATTCCAACAGCCAACTCTTAGCGTTTACTTATCTTTTCGCAATTGATCAAGCATTGTTTGCAGTTCCTGTAGTTTATGCAGAGGCGTTTCGCGCAAAAAGGCGGGCAGATCTACGGTTGTTATTGCTCTCCGCAATGCGTTTAAAGGATGACGGGCTGCTGTTTCGTCTTCTTTTTTAGGAAACCAATCCAGCAGATCGTTGGGGGTGCAGCTAAGCAGGGTGCATAGCTTTTCCAAATGCTCAAGCGAAAGCATATCTATCTTGTTTTGTGCGATGCGGTGCGCAAGGTTATGGCTGAAACCCTGTTTCTTTAAGAAAGCATAGGGTTTTTCTATTCCCCGCGACTGAAATATCTTGGTCAGATTGTATTGCAGCATGGTAAATGTGTGTTTGTGCTTACGAAAATAGTGTTTTTCTTTAAATAAACACATCCTCAGCTAAAAAGTATTCAATCATAGAGATTATTTAGTGAACACTTAATATCAATTATTCATTGTGATAGTTTCTTTAGTGAATATCTAATATCCTATATTCATTGTAAGAGCTTCTTTAGTGAGTATCTAATATCCTTTATTCATTGCCATAACTTCCTTAGTCAATACCTAATATACATTATTCATTGTCGTGGACTACTTATTCAATATCAAATATCAATTATTCAATATAAGAGACCAATTTGCCAATTATTAAAGATCAATAATGAGCTGAGAAAGAAGGTAACTGATAGAAATTAATCTGAAACAGTAGTTCGGGATAATACATATTGGTTGCTGGAACATAAGTTACCCTCACTCCCCAATCCACCGGATAAAAGTAGCGCAGGAAATGAGTATCTATTGTAAGTTCTGCTCCTGCGGATGTAAAGTTTTCAGTTACACCATTGATACTTCCTTGTGCAAGATCAAAAAACAAATCCATCTTGATCCTTTTTATATAAGCGAAGAAGCCGATGCTTTTATCCGGATAGAATAATGGCATTTTATAATCGAAAGAGAATTTGGAAAAGTTATCGAACTGCGCGGAGGAAGAACGAAACCCTCTGGGCATGGTAACCAGCGCAGAGATGTAATAATTTACTGCTTCCGTTTGCTGATATGCCGATGTTATTTTTAAGCTGTGATAAGGAAGAATACCCGGGAAATACAAACCAATAGAAGCAGCAAACAATGCGCTTTTATAATCGCTGTTGGAAAGAGTTTTTTTATAATCTATAGAAAAAACCTGCCCCCATTTAGGATTCAGATGTTTGTGCGAGGTTTTCAAATACCGGTAAAAACTTAGTCCGCTTCCCGCAAGAATAAGATTTCCGTCAAAGCGATTTAAAGAAGTATCTGAAAAATGCGACACATTTGTGAAACGGGTATTTGCGGATGCATTAAATGCCGACTGATATTTTCCGGTAGTCAGATTCAAAGGCAGACTTACTCCCAGTTCAGCCGATCTTTCTTTGTAGGAGTAGTTTGTTTTATGGATAAAATCAGGAGGCGGAACACTTCGGATGCCATCGCGAATGCCGAAGTTGATAACCGGATACCAGCCCATGTAATTTACATTGGCGGAAACATTCCCCGTTCTCTCGGCATTATTGAATTCATAATTTAAAGAGGTGACGGTGCTGCTGAGCACATCCTGAGATAACAGGCTGATCCCGGAAGTTACCTTTTGCGAATTGAGATCAATGGAAGCAGGCACCCAGCTGTGTAGATTAAATAAGTGCAAGCCCCTTCTGTATTTTTTGATCTCATACATCGTGTCGGGAATGTTCTTGAAAACATTTCCACCGGCTTCCTGATCCACCAAAGGTTTGTAATACTGAATGGATTGATCGGAAATGTTTTCGAGAGGAATCCATTTATCGGGCTGCATATCCATCTCTGCAATATTATATCCACTGGAAGAGTAATCGGAGAAGGCGAGCTTTTTCCCATCGGCAGAAACTGCGGCATCAATGGCTCCGAAGCGCCTGGAAGTAACCTGATACATCTTGCTGTCAGTCAGATTGATTGCGTAAATATTGGCAATGCCCGAATAACTTCCGTTATAAAACACATAAGGAAAATACACGGCAGGATTTGAAATATCCTGAAAGGTATAAGGAATAATTTTCTTGCTGCTTGAGTTTTCAAGATCGATCACCACAATGCTTTTTCCTTTTTCGTTGAGCACAACAGCAATTAATTGCTTCCCATCGCTCGTCCAGCGGGGAGTCATGTAAAAATCTTTCCTGCCATTATTGTCTATTCTTTTTAATTCTTTTCCTGTTTGCGCATCAAGAATAACCAAGGTGCACTGGCTGGATTCCGCCACTTCCACGGCAGCTATCCGCGAACCATCGGGAGAGAATGCAGGAGCAAATAGGCGGGTTTTCTTAGTCAGCGTTTTGCGTGTTTTGGTTTTGAGATCGTATGTTTTGATCACGGAATAATTGCGGTAAGCCCATCGTTTGTCAAAAGCTGTTTCCACCCAAACTATTTTATCATTCACAACCGATAAAGTGCTTGATTCATAAGTGCCGGGAACAAACAAGGTTTGCTCTTTTCCATTTTTATCTATTACTACAAAGTTTTTTATTATTCCCAAGCCGGATTTTTCTGTCACTATGTTTCCATCGCTCAGGTATTGTGCAAATAAATAATCAGCATAGGAATTCCTTTTTCTTTTAGTGATCGTATCTGCGGGTGTTATAGTCAGGTTCTTATCCTGCACTTTCCAGAGACTGTCTAACTCGGTAAATGTTTCTTTATAAATATTTTTGCTTCCCTTGCCTGTTTCTTTTTTAAGAGCGTGAGAAAAAGGGAAGAAGGTGATGGGATTTTTGGAAACTCGGTCTAAAACATTGTTCCAGGAAAAGGCACCGTATTTTCTTCTTACATGAGTGGTAATAAAGTACCCTTCATCGTAATGACCCGGAACATAATCTTTGTAAGAGCCGAAAGAAGCTTTTTCATACGTATACATTCCGCGATTGAGTATTTGTGTTCTCAGTTTCATTTCAAATAAAGGCAAGCGCCCTCTGCCGCCATTGGTCAAAGCGGTTTCTGTCATCACTGCATCTCCTTCTAAAAACCAGAAAGGAATGGTAAGTCCCAGACTTAGAGCAGATCCTTGTTCTCCCAACAACCAATGCAGAGCACCGGAAAATCCCTGACGGAATTTATTTTCCTGAAAGAGATGACGGTATTCATGCGCAACCAGTTGATTTATCCATTCTGTAGCTTCGGTATTCTGAGCCGGCATGGTATAAAATTCTATTCTTGCAGGAGCCAGCACCGTCATGCCATTAGAGATTGTAGATTGGTTTTGTAATATCAAAGGCGTTCTTCTGATCTTTGCAGGAAGCGTTTTTGATTCGAAGCTGTACAGATACTCCATCGTATTTGCAATTCTGTTCGCTTCGCTGGTAAAGCTTAGAGGAAAAATAAGCGTAAATCTTTTTGTCTTTATTTGTTTCCATTTTAAAAAGGCAGGATTTTGCCCATCAACTAAGTATTGGCTGTAAGAGCAAAGCCGGATGGCTAAGAAAAACAAAACGCTGAAAAATAATTTATTAAACATGGATTATCTGAAAATACTTGAATGCACACAAGACCTAACAAAGGTAAAAAGTATGCGTTTCAATCTTATGTTTATCTCATCCTACTCAATTGAAGTGAATAAAATCAATCTTCCAAATACAACTTTTGTGTATAAACTGTCGCCTATTATATTTTATTAATTTTGAATGTTATTCTCATAGAAACAATCTGATTCTCTTTTCATGCAGATTTTACTTGGCGTTTTTCTTCACTTCCTTGGCGGCTTTGCTTCAGGCAGTTTTTATATTCCTTATAAAAATGTAAAAGGATGGGCATGGGAAAGTTACTGGATCATAGGCGGACTTTTTTCATGGCTCATCGTTCCACCTCTTGCCGCATATTTAACCATTCCGGGTTTTGCAGCAATTATTTCCGGTACTAATATGAATATTCTGCTTGTCACTTACTGCATGGGGTTACTATGGGGCATTGGCGGACTGAATTACGGGCTCGGAGTGCGCTTTCTCGGAATGAGTCTCGGCAATTCGGTGATATTAGGTTACTGCTCTGCGTTCGGGGCATTGGTTCCTTCCATCTATTACAATTTTGTTCCTACTCCCGGAAAAATATCCTTCTACGACATGATGAGCCACGAAGGCGGAAGATTGGTTTTATTTGGAGTGGTGGTTTGTCTAACAGGCATCGCCATCTGCGGACGTGCCGGTATTTTAAAAGAGAAAGAATTATCGGAAGAAAAAAAGAAAGAAAGCGTTAAGGAATTTAAATTAGTGAAGGGATTGATCATTGCAACTATCTCCGGAATATTAAGTTCTTCTTTCAATTTTGGAATTGAAGCCGGAAAACCAATGGCGGAAGCTGCAGTAGCGCAGGGATTCAATCCATTGTTTCAAAACAACGTCACGTTTGTAGTAATCCTTTGGGGAGGTTTAACTACCAACGTGATCTGGTGCGCAATTTTAAACTTCAAGAATAAAACCTTTGGTGATTACACAAAAAAAGATACACCTCTCTTAAAGAATTATCTTTTCTCCGCTCTGGCGGGAACAACCTGGTTTCTGCAGTTCTTCTTCTACGGAATGGGCGAAAGTAAAATGGGAAATGGCGCAAGCTCTTGGATTTTGCACATGTCATTCATTATTCTTGTAGCAAATATGTGGGGTATATTTTTAAAAGAATGGGTGGGAGTCAGCACAAAAACAAGAGTGACAATTACTGTGGGAATATGCACTATACTTGCTTCTGTTATTATTGTGGGATATGGTAATTCAATAGGATAAAAAAAGCCCATCCTAAATCCTTCCCGAAGGGAAAGACTTGCAGAACTAATCTCCCCTTCCCTTTGGGAAGGGGTTGGGGGATGGGCCGAATAAAAATGTATTTATATGAAAACAACCGATTTCAAACACGCCAGCTATTTATGGGCCGAAAAACATGCGGCCGGCATCGCCAAGGATGAAGTGGCATTATTAATTTATCGTTCCAATCTTTTGGGCGCTGATCTGCGCTTGACAAATTACGGTGGCGGCAACACTTCCTGCAAAGCAAATGCAAAAGATCCTCTGACAGGAGCAGAAACCGAAGTGATGTGGATCAAAGGTTCCGGTGGAGATCTGGGAACGCTCAAGAAAAATGGTTTGTCCGCCTTGTATGTGGAACGCTTGCGCAGCTTAAAAAATGTTTACAAAGGAATCAAGTTCGAAGATGAAATGGTCGCGCTGTTCAATCACTGCATTTTTGATCTTAACTCGAAAGCGCCTTCAATTGATACACCACTCCATGGTTTTCTTCCCTTCAAACACATTGATCACCTTCATCCGGATGCGGTCATTGCGATTGCCGCTTCAAAAGACGGAGAAAAAATAACCACAGAATTATTCAAAGGAACAATAGGATGGCTGGGCTGGCAGCGTCCGGGTTTTGATCTCGGACTAAAACTTCAGGAAGCGGTAAATAAAAATCCATCGCTTCGCGGACTTATACTTGGCTCTCACGGATTATTTACCTGGGGAAACACTTCGTACGAATGTTATCTCAATACGCTGGAAGTAATTCAAAAGAGTGCAGCTTATCTTGAAGAAAATTTCGGAAAGAAGCAAGCAGTCTTTGGCGGAGCAAAATCAAAAAGTCTGGATAAAGAAAAACGCTTGCAGCAAGCGGCCTCTATTGCTCCTCTGCTCCGCGGCTTCTGCTCAAGCCAATCCAATAAAATCGGAAATTTCACCGATGACGAAAGAGTGCTGGAGTTCATCAACTCAATAGATTCCGAGCGCCTTGCACCGCTGGGTACCAGTTGTCCGGATCATTTTCTGCGAACGAAAATATCTCCACTTGTGCTTTCGCTTTCTGCCGAAGAAAATCTCACCGATATAAATTCGGTAAAAGAAAAACTGCTTCCTGCTTTTGAAAAATACCGCAAGGACTATAAAACATATTACGAAAGCTGCAAGCACACAGACAGTCCTGCGATGCGCGATGCAAATCCCGTTGTAATCTTGTGGCCCGGAGTTGGCATGTTTACATTCGCAAAAGACAAACAGACCGCACGCGTGGCAGCAGAATTTTACATCAACGCCATCAACGTGATGAAAGGCGCTGAAGACATTTCAGAATACACTTCTCTTCCGCGACAGGAAGCATTTAATATTGAATACTGGCTGCTGGAAGAAGCTAAGCTGCAGCGCATGCCAAAAGCAAAACCTTTGTCCGGAAAAATTGCTTTTGTAACAGGCGGTGCAGGCGGCATTGGAAAAGCCATCGCCAAAAAATTTATGGATGAAGGCGCTTGCGTAGTCATCAGCGATAACGATGCAGGAAGATTAGAAACAACATGCGATGATTTTACTTCCCAATATGGAAAAGATGCCTGCGTGGCTACGGCAGCGGATGTAATGAATAAAGAAAATATTTTGCAAGCGATTGCAAGTTCTGCTTTGCAATTTGGAGGCCTAGATATTATTGTAAATTGTGCGGGGCTTTCCATTTCAAAACCCATTGAAGAGCACACCGAAAAGGACTGGGATCTGTTGTACGATGTATTGGTGAAGGGACAATTCCTAATTACACAGGCAGGAATAGAAATTATGCGCAAACAGGCAATGGGCGGAGATGTTTTAAATATTGTAAGTAAAAATGCCGTGATTGCAGGACCCAACAATGCTGCTTACGGTTCTGCCAAGGCAGCACAACTGCACCTGAGCCGTCTCAATGCGGCTGAATTAGGAAAAGATAACATACGTGTGAACGTGGTAAACCCCGATGCGGTGATCGCAGGCAGCGAGATATGGAAAGGCGACTGGGCAGAAGGCCGTGCAAAAGCATACGGCATCACCGTGGAAGAGCTGCCCGCGTATTACGCCAAGCGCACGCTCCTCAACAAAATTATTTTGCCCGAAGATATTGCCAATGCCTGCTTTGTTTTTGTAAGCGGACTGCTCAATAAATCTACCGGCAATGTTTTAAATGTGGATGGAGGTGTGGCGGCTGCGTTTGTGAGGTAATGAATCATTTGTTGTTTTTGAAGTAGCGAAAAAAAGTTAGTATGCATTTTTAATGTGATTATGAAAAACTTACCAACCTTAATACTGCTTTTAATAGTTACTGAACTTTTCTCACAGATTCCTCTGAACAGTAAAGGAGAAAACAAAAACCGTGTAATTATAAATCTAATGGGAATCACAAATGAATCGCGATTTATATTATTTAAGGATAACCTTAATAAAAATATGAAAGACAAATTTGAAATTTATAGATATACCAAGGAAGGAGCACCAATTATTACAAAAGTAAAATTCAATGGCAAGACAGTTGTAATAAAAACAAATAGACGAAAAGACAAATATGCAAGTCGAAGATTTAAAATAAGTAAACTTAAAGTTTCAACTGAATCAATAAGAAAAGCAAATACAATAAAGGAATTAATTGATCTCAAAGATGAAAAACATACGACAAGTGCATTGTCGCAAGTCGGGCTGAACTTAGTAGATAGATAATTTATTATTCACAAGTTTGTTGCTTTATCTTAATACATTTAACCACTATGCCCCGCATCGCCTTCACCATGAAACTTTTCCCCGGCCGTACTGCCGAGTATAAAAAGCGCCACGATGATATCTGGCCGGAGTTGTCGGAGCTCGTGAGATATTCAGAAAAAATATCTTCTACTCTTCTATAAACTTAATGGACTTTCTTTTTATAACTTTGCCAAATGAGCCAACCTGTACAAAGAATTTATATTGACACATCGGTCATTGGAGGTTGTTTTGACGATGAATTTAAAGAATGGTCTGTGAAATTATTTGAGGAGTTTAAAACAGGAAATAAAATTGCAGTTATTTCTGATATAGCAATAGATGAACTGAGATTAGCACGGGCAGAAGTGCGCCTGCATATTGAAACTACCCCAAAGAAAAATATAGAATTCATTGCAAAGGATAAGGAGGTAGATGAACTTGCAGATAAATATATTAAAGAGGGAGCCATTACAAAAAAGTTTCATGAAGACGCATTGCATATTGCAATGGCCACAATAAACAAAGTGGATGTGCTGGCGAGTTGGAATTTCAAACATATTGTTAATCTTGAGCGAATACGAAAATACAATGCAGTAAATTTGAAAAATGGCTATTCAATTTTAGAAATAAGAAACCCGAGAGATATTATCCACATATAAATTATGAAAAAGAAATTTGATGCAGTTAAAATGATGCGTTCCATACGCGCAAAACTGCAAAAGGAATACGAAAAAAATCCGGAGCTGCGGGAAAAGCGCTTACGCGCGATACGTAAGAAATACGGCATTGGGGCAAAAAAGAAAAAAAACACTTACAACATTGACGCATTTCCTTCAATGGTTGCTGAACCCAAAGCCAAATACGGCAAAAAATAACTTCCTCTTAATTTTCCATTTATGCCCCGCATCGCCTTCACCATGAAACTTTTTTCCGGCTCTGTGGCTGAGTATAAAAAGCGCCACGATGAGATCCGGCTGGAATTATCAAAAAAAATGTCGACAATTTTCCTTACCTTTAACAAGTGAAAAAGGCGCAAAAACAACTTCTCGACTTTGAGGTAGATAAGCTGACAAATTCTATTGAAAATGTCATAACTGGCGACAGTTTTCCGACAGATGTTTTACCATTAACTCGTGTTGAACTGAAACACATCACTAAAAAGCGTGGATGGAATTTTGATTGGAAATCAGAATTTTTATTTCCCGACCGCGATGTGTATAAACTTACAATTACTAATAATGTGGAAATTGTTCAGGGACTAATAAGTTTGTCTGTGACTCCTGATAATGTTTATGTACATCTGCTTGAAAATGCTCCTTTCAATATTGGGAGAAATAAAATTTATGCCGGTGTTGCCGGAAATTTAATGGCATTTGCGTGCAAGCTTTCGTTTAAACACGGTAGGGACGGTTTCGTTTCTTTTCGGGCAAAAACCAGGTTGATAGACTATTACATTAAATCACTCGGTGCCATTCATTTTGGCGGACATCTGCTGGTTATTCAGACCGACTCAGCATTAAAACTACTTGACAAATATTTTAAACAATGAAAAAGAAAAAAACAACAGACGATTTGGAAATTTTTGTTGATCCCAAACCATTGACAAAAATTGAAGAACTTGCTTTAAGCAGGTTTATTAAAGAACTTAAGAGCAAAGCAAAATCTAGAAAAAAGAAGAGAACTAATTATAACATTGACCCATTCCCATCAATGGTAGCTGAACCCAAAGCCAAATACAACAGAAAATAATTTCATCCTCATTTCCAGACCATGACACGTATCGCCTTCACCATGAAACTTTTTTCCGGTCGTGCTGCCGAGTATAAAAAACGCCACGATGAAATTTGGTCCGAGTTAGCAGCGCTGTTAAAATCTACAGGCATTTCCGATTATTCCATTTTCTTAGATGAAAAAACAAATACACTTTTTGGTGTAATGAACACAGAAGATCAAAAAGCGCTGGATAATCTGCCAAACAATCCCGTGATGCAGCGCTGGTGGAAATACATGGGTGATATTATGGAAAGCAATGCAGATCATTCACCGGTGTCGGTGCCCTTGCAGGAAGTTTTTTATTTACCATAAACAGAACCATGAAATATTTGCCACTAAGGCACAAAGGCTCCAAGAAACACAAAGTCCCGATGGCTATCGGGATTCATAGTTAAACTTTGTGTCTTCGCGTCTTTGTGGCAAAAAATTAATTGGTAAAATAAAATAAATATGCAGCTAAAAAAAAATCAAATTGAAGAACACAATCACCGCCTGTTAGCGGAGCACAAGAAAAAAATCTCTTTTATTTCTTCACAGGAAAACACATCTGAAAAAATAATTCAGAAGTTGGAAAAATTTCAGATCGCAATCCCTAGCTGGGCTCTGGGTGCAGGTGGCACACGCTTTGGGCGATTTTCTATTGGCGGTGAACCGGGAACGCTGGAAGAAAAAATAGAGGACGTGGGTTTATTGCATGCACTCAACCGCTCCGGAAATTCCATCTCCCTGCATATTCCATGGGATATTCCGAAAAATACAAAAGCAATAAAAGAACTTGCTGCAAAACACGACCTGCATTTTGATGCAATCAACTCCAACACATTTCAGGATCAGAAAGGACAGCCGCACAGTTACAAGTTCGGTTCGCTTCAGCATGTGGATGCTAAAGTGCGCAAGCAAGCCATTCAGCATAACATCGAAGTGATCAAACAAGGCGTTGCGCTGGGATCGAAAGCGCTTACCGTCTGGCTTGCGGATGGTTCTTGTTTCCCCGGACAATTAAATTTCCGAAAAGCGTTTCAGAATACATTGGAAAGTCTGCAGGAAATTTATTCTGCATTGCCGGCAGACTGGAAAATGTTTGTGGAGTACAAAGCATTCGAACCGAATTTTTACAGCATGAGCGTGGGCGATTGGGGACAATCCTATATGTACGCGAGCAAGCTTGGTAAAAAAGCATACACCTTAGTTGATCTTGGGCACCATCTTCCGAATGCAAACATTGAACAGATCGTATCCTTGTTATTGATGGAAGGGAAATTAGGCGGCTTTCATTTTAACGATTCAAAGTATGGAGACGATGATCTCACAGCAGGAAGCATGAAACCTTACCAGTTGTTTTTAATTTTCAATGAACTCGTTGAAGGTATGGATGCGAAAAAAATGGATCACAATTCTGATCTCGGCTGGATGATAGATGCTTCGCACAACGTAAAGGATCCGCTGGAAGATTTATTGCAATCTGTCGAGGCAATTAAAATTGCTTATGCGCAAGCGTTGCTGGTTGACAGAAAAGCTTTAGGGACTGCGCAAAATGAAAATGATACGGTAAAGTGCCAGGAAATATTGCAGCATGCTTTTCGCACAGATGTTCGTCCTTTGCTCGCAGAAGCACGACTTCGTTCGGGAGCAGCATTGAATCCGATGCAATTATTCCGCGACCTGAAGATCAGGGAAAAACTGGTGAAAGAAAGAGGCAGTCATTCCACAGCTACGGGTTTATAAGATGAAATCTACTTCTGTCATCGCTATTTTTGACGTTGGGAAAACCAATAAAAAATTATTTCTTTTTGACGAGCAGTACAGGATCGTGCATGAAGAAATCACTCAGTTCCCTGAAGTAAAAGACGAAGACGGAGATCCCTGCGAAGATGTGGAACAACTCTCGCAATGGATTCGAAATTCTTTAAATAAATTACTTGCAGACAAAGACTTTAATGTCAAGGCAATTAATTTTTCTGCTTACGGTGCCAGCTTTGTGCATCTTGATAAAAACGGAAAAGTGATTTCTCCACTCTATAATTATCTCAAGCCATATTCTGAAGACCTAAAGAAAAAATTCTACGATACTTATGGAGGTGAATTAGATTTTTGCAAGACCACCGCTTCTCCTGCTTTGGGAAGTTTGAATTCAGGAATGGTTTTATTTCGCTTGAAATATGAGAAGTCTGATTTATTTAAATCCATAAGATATTCCTTGCATCTGCCACAATATTTAAGCTTTCTAATAACCGGAAAAATGTATTCAGATATTACGAGCATTGGTTGCCACACAAACTTATGGGATTTCACTCAACACAAATACCATTCATGGCTTGTTAAGGAAGGAGTGGATGAAAAACTGGCTCCGATTTTTCCTTCTGATAAAGTAATGGAAGTTTCTCTTTCAGAAGAATTTTTTTCTGTCGGAGCGGGTTTGCATGATAGCTCTTCGGCATTAATTCCTTATCTCAAAAAGTTTCAAGATCCTTTTATTCTTATTTCCACCGGAACCTGGTGCATCAGTTTAAATCCTTTCAATCAAAATCCGCTTACTGCTGAAGAATTAAAAAAGGATTGTCTGTGTTATTTAAGTTACGAAGGAAAACCGGTAAAAGCATCCCGATTATTTGCAGGCAACGAACATGAAACACAGATCAAACGGTTGGCTGCACACTTCAATACGGATTTGGATTATTACAAAACAGTTCAGTACGATTCTCAAATTATTGCTACACTGAAAAAGAAAAAACTTGATTTGCCGGAGTGCTCATCTTACGAAGTTGCTTATCATCAATTAATGTTGGATATTATCACACTGCAAAAAAAATCTACCGATCTTGTTTTGACAGATACTTCAGTAAAACAAATTTTTGTTGATGGAGGTTTTAGTAAAAATATTATTTACATGAACTTATTGTCTCAGGAGTATTCATCCATAAAAGTATTTGCCGCATCAGCAGCGCAGGCAACTGCTTTAGGAGCGGCAATGGCAATTCATAATCATTGGAATTCAGGATCTCTTCCAGAGAATGTTATTGAGTTAAAAGAATATGGGAGTCAGCAGACCTGAATCACTTCCATATTTAAAAGCGACCCTATCTTCTTGATTTTAGAAGCTACATGACCAATTCCTATTGCGCAGTGATGCGAAGGACCTTCTTTGCTCCAGTTGTTAATAAAACTTTTAACGCCTATTGAAAACTTATAACGGCTGTTTGTATTGCCGATTTCAAGAATGGGTCCCGGCACTGACTTTCCTTCGGCTACTAACAGTTTCAGTTTTCCTTCGGGAGTTTGCACAACAGAAAGTGCAGTGATATGACCGTATTTCACTTTCATCTCCACCGATAATCCTTTTCCGGGTTTTCCATGATACACGCCCAATGGTTTCAATCGGGGTTTCCCTTCGGCAATGGCGAGATGCCCGGGACCATCGTGTCCCATTAATACAATATCTTCTGCGAAATCCATTCCGTAGAATTCAGAAAAAGAACCGCCAGCATTCAGGCAGTCCATGATTTTCATTGCTTGTACATTCTTCACTTCCATTTCTCCCGCCACAGGTACATGCTGTGCCGTTAAAATGGAATTTCCCGTGATGATAGATGTAACGATATCCTGATATTCATTTCCTTCCACTCCTTCGTAATAATATGCAAGCGAACCGATTTGTTTTGCTACAACCAATTTATCCAAGGCACAGGAAGTTTTTGCGGCACGTTTAATTTCTTCCTTATCGCAATCGGGCATAACTTCAAACTCAGAATGGATTTGTTTAATTTTATTTTCTATTTCCTCTTGCGTTACTCTATCTCTTAATTTTTTCAGTTCACACATCTCAATAATTTCAATATGTGTGCCGAATGAAACGGATTGCAGCGTCAGATCGGAATACACATCCAGCATTCCACCATAATAATTTCCTAAAATGCCAAAACGGTTGTTTTGCATCGTCTTGACAACATCCGAGGCTTCTATCCATTCATGAATTTCACCCCATGCATCTTTATCATCCAGAAATCCGGTGATGAGATTAAAAGAAATACCGGCACGATTGAATACGGAAGCAATTTCAGGAACAGAACATGCCTGACAATTGGCAAGCCACTCGCCCGTCATCAATCCCCGGTCACCAAGTCCGTTAAACCATTTGTAATCTATAGCTTTGGTGGGTTGCAGGTTTAATATAATTACGGGCACTTTTATTTTCTGCACAACAGGCAGAACGGTGGAAGAAAGTGCATACGTAGATACATATAGAAAAATCATATCCACATCTTCCCTCCTGAACAGATCAGCAGCGGCTTTAGCTTTTTCAACATTATCTACCATTCCTGCATCCACAACCAGCGAATGTTCCTTTTCAAGATTTTTTTTGATCAGACTTTGATAGCCAAGCAGTCTGTCCAGTAAATCAGGGAATTGATTCCAATAGGCATCTAACCCTATTCCAAAAAGTCCGATTTTAGATTTTTTAATAGTAGGCATCTTTTGTAAAATTATAAGTTGACATCACGTCTATCTTCATCAAAGGTCGATTTTTTTTGACACCTGTGCTGAGACCCTGTGTGTTCAGATGGTTATTAATAACAGCAAAATTAAGACAGGATCGAGTGCAATCAAAATCATGATAACAGAGATATTGTAATTGTTTTCATCTAAAGACTATTTGGCAAAACATAGATTGTTAAAAAAGATGTTAATAAGAAAATTCTATTAAAACGTCAATTCTGAAAAAGTATCTACATTTACGTTTTAAATGGAAAATCTATTTTCTATTTTTTAATTTCAAAAACACAAACCAACAAACCCAAACACTTATGAAATTAATTAAAATTACCCTTTTTGCTACATTCTTCATGGCAGCGTCAGTTGTTTCTTATGCTCAGTTATCCGACAGACAAAACAACCCCGGAAAATTTAAAATCGGGACTCGTCCGGTTGCGGGCAATCTTGGCTTTATGATTGGCGGAAGCATGTCTGATTTTAAAACACTTATTAAAGGTGATTCTTCCAAGAATACCCTTCCACTTCTGGCTCTTAAATACTACAAATCAGATTCTCAGGTATGGAGATTAGGAGTAAAGGCAACCAAAAACTCTACAGTAAGAAAAGGCAAAATTGATACTACTGGCAATTATTTAATGGGACTTCCGACATCGGTATCCAAAGACAGTGTAACCATGACTTCAGAATTCCTTCTGTATCCTGGAATTGAAAAGCATTTCCTCAGCTCCAACATATTCGATGCTTACCTGGCAGCCTCTTTGCCTTTAGGTTTTTTACGTGAAAAGCAAATAAATAACGAAGATATTGGAAACACAACCAGTGATTATTCGCACCATAAAATGTCTAAAATGAGTTTGATTTATGGCATTGAAGCGTTTTTTGGAATACAAGCGTTCATAGCAGATTTACCGCTTGCACTTGGTCTTGAAATGGGCGTATCAGGTATTGGTTATCGCGGAGAAAAATACAAACACAAAGACGAAGAATCTAATCTTGGAGTAGCCACCAACCAAACGTATTATACCTATAAGGATGATCCGATGAATGCAAAATACTCATCACTCAAGTCAAATAGTTATGAACTGAAAGGAAGCGTAAGATTAACTCTCAGTTATTATTTCGCAAAATAATATATTCAACATTCATCCATAACACGAATTCATATTATGCAAAATATTAAAACACTCATAACCTCCCTGATACTGGGCTCCGTTCTTCTGACGTCCTGCGGTATTGGTTTGCGGACAACACGCTCTGCTCGTTCAGCATCTTTTATGCCCAATGATGTTAGATTGAACGTAACTATGGACGATTATCAATACCTCGGAACACAAGAGGTTTCGGTTTCTTATAAAAAGTATCTCGGTCTTTTTACTTTCTATAATGAGATCAATGGAAAGGAAACTACTCTCAGAAACATTAACTTAGTAAACCTGTCAGGCCCATCAGCAATAGGTTTTTATAAGCTTGATTTCTCTCTGTTCAGAGCTCTTTATGTTGCCATGGTGAATCACCCGGATGCTGATTTTGTGGTTCCGGTAAGTTTGGTAACTGAAAAGGAACAAATGTTTCTTGGCAGTAATGTGAAGAAGACCTTAAAGGTTAAGATATATAAGATTAAGGAGAAATAATATTTTCTTCTAAATAAAGAACCACTTAAACCCCGACAGTTTTAAAACTGCCGGGGTTTTTTGTTCAGAATCATTCACACCTCTCACTTATTGATATCTGTTTTTTCTTTATGTTTGAGCCTGCCAAGCAAAACCATCTATGTATAGAATAAAGAACACATCTCTTATTATCTTTTTAGTATTGGGCATCGGATCCTGCAAAAAAGACAAGAACAGCCCTGCACTTCTTTTTGTTTATCCGGAAACTTCCACTATTAATTTGACCCCTCACCAAATATTTACATTTACCATCGATGGCTCTTCGGATGCTGCACCACTCAACCGCTTCATGATTCGGAGCAAAATCCCATTGCAAAGTTATACCCTATTGCTCGACTCCTCGCTGAGTACTAAAAAGTTCAGCCTGCAATTTGAATACCAGGCGCCTTCTTTTCCTCAAAGCACAAGTATCACGATGGAATTCATCTTAACCGATCAGGATGGAAACGAAACTAAAATAGCAAGAGGTATACATGTTGCCTCCTCCGGATCCACACTCATTGAAACAGCAGGACATGAATTGTATTCTTCCCTATCCGGGAAAGAAGATGCCTATGACCTCGCAAAGGGTCTTCCGATTTTTTCAAAAACTGCAAGTATTTCAAGCCAGCACCTCAGAGATTCTACCGTAACTGATACTAACAAAACATATCTGCTCAGCAAAAAATGGTTTTCTCCTGCCGGATTAAAATTTGTGCGCTTTGTTGACTTTGATTACGCCAATGCCACTTCTGTGACTCTCAAACAATCTTATGAGGCAGGAGTTAAAAAAGATTTTCTCAGCAACATTGCCGTGGATGATGTTATACTCACTCGATTTCCCTCTAACAATCCAGACAGCGGATATGTTGCCATCAAACTTATTTATGTTATAGATGCAGATTCTTGCGACTTTGACAGATATATATTCAATATTAAAAAGTAATCATTTCCGTTTTTAATATTTATCTCTATGAAATACTTATTGCTACTTGCTTTCCCTTTCTTTTCTCTGGCATCCATAGCGCAACCCATTAATGCTATCGTATGGGAAAAGAGTTTCGGCACGGATTACGAAGACCAGGCAAAAACAATTATTGCGTGTCCCGATGGCGGATTTGTGATTGCCGGATGGACAAAATCTTCTGCCAGCGGAACCAAAGATGCCCTTATCATTAAAATGAATGCTAAAGGAGAAAAGGAATGGGAGAAAACATTAGGGAAAGATATGGAAGACGGAGTGAATGCGGCTGTGCTTTCGCCCGAAGGCAATTATGTATTTGCAGGATTTACAACTAACCCGCAGGAAGGGCTCCAGTACTGGTGGATTTTTTCTCTCGACAAAACAGGAAAAACACTGTGGGATGTTACCTTTGGTGGCAGCGAATGGGATGCTGCAAAAGCCATAGTGGCAACTCCCGATGGCTATGCCATCACAGGTGTTTGTAAAAACAAAGGCGATCAGGATAAAGAAACATCGCTGCTGAGAATAAACAAGAAAGGAGGAAGAATCTGGGAAACTCCTTTTGGCATACGTTATTATGACGATGAAGGGAATGCCCTTACCACATACAATGAAAGCTTTATTGTTGCCGGCTGGTCAAAAAAGGATGTGAGCCCCAACAAACAAATTCATGTTGCCAAAATCGATAAGCGCGGCAATGTTGAATGGGAAAAAACATTTGGCGGAGAAGTGTATGATTTTGCACGGGCAGTTACCGCAACTCCCGATGGAAGAATACTGGTGGCGGCAGTAAGCCGTTCCAAAACCAACGGAGAAGAAGACATACGCATTTTGAAATTAAATGCCAAAGGAGAAGCCGAATGGGATAATAATTACGGAGGAAGCAGAACCGAACAACCCACCGCCATTTTTCCTACTGAAGATAACGGCTGCATTGTTTCCGGCTGGACCAACTCCATGGACAACAGAAAGGAAAAGATATTCTTTCTGCGGCTCGATAAAAAAGGAAACACCGTGTGCGAGCGCTACGTGGGAACTCATGCATGGGATGCATCCGAAACCATGGTATCCCTGCCCGGAGGAAACTACATGATGGCGGGCTGGTGTTCTTCTTTTGAAGGAAACCAATCCGATTTCCTTGCAATGCAAGTGCAGGACGTGTTTGATAAAACAGTTGAAAAAGAATCCTTCGCGCAGAGCATGGCGGATACGATGCCAAAATACCGCGGAAGCGGAGACCCCCTCAAAGGGCTTAATGTTTCCAAGGCAAAAACCATTAGCTTTTCAGAATATTATATTCTCATTATAGGCATTGATAAGTACAGCGGAACATGGCCTCCTTTGAAGAATGCAGTTAAAGATGCGTTGGGTGTAGAAAGTATGCTGAAGTCAAAATATAAAACCGATCATGTGCGTACACTGTATAACGAAAAAGCTACGCGCACCAACATCATACGCGAATTAGAATGGCTGGTAGATAATGTTACTTCAAATGATAATGTAATGATCTATTATTCGGGGCATGGAGAGTTCAAGCCCCAGTTGAATAAGGGCTATTGGGTTCCGGTGGATGCTGCCAGCAGTTCAACAAGTGCTTTCATATCCAATTCCGACATTCAAACATATCTGGGAGGCATACAGGCGCAGCATACCTTGCTTATTTCGGATGCTTGTTTCAGCGGAGATATTTTCAGAGGAGGTACCGTTGCGGCTCCGTTTGAAGAATCAGAAAAATATTACCGTCAGGCAAACTCGCTTAAGTCGCGTCAGGCAATTACCTCGGGAGGAGTGGAGCCGGTGATGGATGGAGGGAAAGACGGTCATTCCATCTTTGCGTATTATTTACTGAAAGCGCTGCAGGAAAACGAAAATAAATATTTTGATGTAAGCCAGCTGTACTCAAAGATCAAAGTACCGGTGATGAATAACTCCGAGCAGTCGCCTGCCTTTAACCCGATCCGTAATTCGGGTGACGAAGGAGGGCAATTTATTTTCCTGAAGAAATAAGGATATTCCCTGCCATCGCACATTGCCCCACTCTTCTGGTGTGTTGAAGCACCTGCCACAGTTTACTGAACAGGCTCAACTTTTACCCTTCGAACTCATTTCTTGGATAGTGGAACAGGCTTATTGAACAGTGGAACTCATTTCTTGGATAGTGGAACTCATTTATTGAATAGTGGAACAGGCTTATTGAACAGTGGAACTCATTTATTGGATAGTGGAACTCAGTTATTGAATAGTGGAATTCATTTATTGAACAGTGGAACAGGCTTATTGAACAGTGGAACTCATTTATTGGATAGTGGAACTCATTTATTGGATAGTGGAACTCATTTATTGGATAGTGGAATTGATTTATTGGATCCAAGCCACCCCTCTGAATGATGAAAAACAGACAATAATTTAGTAAATGATGAAATCTATGAGAAAAAACATCTTGCCAAATGTAAGAGAACTCACTCCGATTTGGCAAAATATCCTTGCCAAGAATCAGGCAGGCGGGGCGACAAGTATATTATCCGGTTTTAATATGGCGGTTGTGCAAATTAAAACCACCTTTTCCATTGCCAAAACATTTTAGCGCACTAAAACCACCGAGATGCGGGGATGGGAGATGGGATAAGTTGCCGCATTGTTACAATACCTAAAAAAAACATCAACAACCAGGTTTTACGCATTATAATTTAATAGTGTTTTCAAGTATGCAGTATCGTAGTTGGCTCTTAGTTTTTTATGGGTCATTGAGAGTTTGGATTCTATTTCTTGGTTTAACAGATTGATTGCAATTTTATTTGT